>JAEZIV010000104.1 GCA_023436515.1 Bacillota bacterium | reverse complement strand
AGTGACGGGAGGGATTATTTTGATACGAATAACAGACATTACCTTGTGTACCATCAAGCACATACATGTACAACAGGATTTGCTTGTAAAGCTCTATTGCTTGCTGCTTCAAACAGGGATTAATTATATTGAAATAACCGTTCCTCTTATTAATATATTAGGTGAAGTCATTGATTACAGGAGAACAAACCTTAGAGTGAATCACCCACTGGAAATAGAGGAGTACCCCGGCTTTGTGAGATATGTGTCCAGACACAGCGGATATACTGTGCCTGAGGGAACCATTTCTGAATTTCAGATAAATGATATAAGGGAAATAAACGCCCTTGGCAGATGCCCTGAATATCAGAATATAAGAATAGTAGGTATGGATGATATTTTACAGCACGATTTTATCGGCGTTTTTGAACGACTAAAGCGAATTTCTGATTGTGAGCCGGAGTTCTGCCCCCAGAACAATCAATATTGTGCTACGGCTCTTGCAGTTGAATGGGTCTTGAACGGGGGAGATAATATAGTAGTAAGCTTTGGCGGGAGCGGTGGCTTTGCTGCTCTTGAAGAGGTTATAATGGCGCTGAGAATAGTAAAACGCCATAAACCCAACATGGATTTATCTGTGTTCAGAGAACTCAAAGAAATATATGAAAGGCTGTCAGGCTTTATTGTTTCAGATAACAAACCTGTTATTGGAAACAAAATATTTGATGTGGAATCAGGTATTCATGTTGACGGTATATATAAAAACGGTGCAACCTATGAGCCTTTTGAACCTTCCATTGTTGGCATGGAAAGAAAGATAGTCCTCGGAAAGCATTCGGGTAGAACAGCTATAGAAATTAAATTAAATGAATATAACATTGGCTTTCCACAGGACCGGATAGGTGAACTATTGAATAAGGTTCAACAGATGAGTATAGACTTGGGGCGCAGCATTGCTGATCAGGAATTTATCAAGCTTGCCATTAATCTTGCATAATAGTATTATTGAAACAATAAAGTAAACACTAAAAATTTACAGATATGGTTTTTATTCATTTATAACTATTTGCATGGCTGCATAGCAGCGAAATGGGGGTAACTTGAAACAAAAGAGATATCTAATTGATAGTACACTGAGAGATGGTGAGCAGAGTCCCGGCTTTGCCTTCAGTCTTGAACAAAAGGTCAAGCTTGCGGCTTTGTTGGATGAGGCGGGGTTACATCAGATCGAAGCTGGTATTCCCGCAATGAGTAAATACGAAAAGGAAGCAATTTGCGAAATTGTTGATAAAAGAAGGCATGCCCTGATTTCCACCTGGAACAGAATGAACCTAGAGGATATCAGGCACTCCATTGACTGCAAGCCTGATATTATTCATATCAGTGCACCCATATCCTATGTACATATATACTCAAAACTAAAGAAAAACAAGGTGTGGCTTCAGAAAAATCTTCAGGAGTGTGTAAGCTTTGCTATGGAAAAGGGCTTCAATGTCACAGTGGGCTTTGAGGATGCTTCCAGGGCTGACATTACCTTTATGATAGGGGTGGCAAACCTGTTGAAAGACATGGGGGTATCAAGTATAAGATATGCCGATACCGTTGGTGTGCTTACACCCAACCGAGCATTTCAGGCCATCAGTGAAATAAAACGAAATACCGGAATAGCCCTTGGAATTCATGCTCACAACGATCTGGGCATGGCGGTGGCAAACTCACTGGAGGCGGCAAAGGCGGGAGCAGATTTTATAGACACCACACTATTGGGTATAGGTGAAAGGGCGGGCAACTGTGATATGAATAAATTCATTTCAGCCGCCGAGCATATATTTGAAATAAGCCCTAATCATAAAGAGGCATGTCTTTTAAGTATCAAAGGTAAGGAGATTATTTACGGCAGGCAGGAATAGCAATTATTTATTTCACACCGGGGAGGTGATTCCATGGATATGTCACCATTGTATATTTCGCTCAAGGTTGCTTTTGCAGCAACTCTTATAACGGTACTTGCAGGAATTGCAGCTGCAAATTATGTTGTTAAGCTTAGAAGAGTAAAGGGAATTGTTGATGGTTTTTTCACACTTCCCATGGTATTGCCGCCCACCGTTGTTGGTTTTTTTCTGCTGGTACTACTGGGGAGGAACAGCGTAGCAGGCAAATTTCTGCTGCTCTTTAATATAAATGTGGTTTTCACATGGGTAGGGGCTGTCATAGCCTCTACCGTTGTTTCATTCCCTTTAATGTACAGAACTGTAAGAGGAGCAATAGAACAGTTTGATAAGAATATTGTTTATGCTGCCAGAACTCTCGGAATGTCAGAAGCAAAAATATTTATAAAGCTGGTTCTGCCTAATATAGTCCCGAGTCTTGCAGCGGGTACCATCCTATCCTTTGCAAGAGCGCTGGGGGAATTTGGTGCTACTATGATGCTTGCCGGAAACATACCGGGTAAAACTCAGACCATGTCGGTGGCAGTATATTCTGCCGTTCAGTCAGGTGATACTCAGACTGCTTACTCCTGGGTTGCGGTTGTATGCTCTATGTCCTTTGCAGCAATGATTCTGATGAATTTCTGGAATGGAAGGCAGGTAAGGAATATTGAAGGGAGTGAGTTGTGATGTCACTTTTGGTAGATATAAAGAAAAACCTTGGTAATTTCAAGCTGGAGATCAGCTTTCATTCGGAAAATGAAATATTAGGGCTCCTTGGGGCATCGGGCTGCGGTAAGAGTATAACCCTTAAGTGCATTGCAGGAATTGAGACTCCCGATGAGGGGAGGATTGTGCTGGGTGGAAGGGTTTTGTTTGATTCTTCCAAAAAAATAAACCTGCCACCCCAACAGAGGAAGGTAGGTTATCTGTTTCAGAATTACGGACTCTTTCCTAATATGACAGTTGAAGAAAACATAGGCGCCGGAATTCAGGGGAGTAGGCTGGACAGATTGATTAAGGTACATGAGAAAATAAGCATGTTCTATCTGACGGGGCTGGAAAAAAGCAAACCCCACCAGCTTTCGGGGGGGCAGCAGCAAAGAGTTGCGTTGGCGCGGATTTTGGCATCGGAACCCGAAGTAATAATGCTTGATGAACCCTTCTCGGCCCTGGACAGCAATTTGAAATGGCTATTGGAACAGGAGTTAATGGGTGTTCTGTCAACCTTTAAGGGACCAGTATTGCTTGTATCTCACAATAGAAACGAGGTTTATCGGTTTTCAGATACAATAGCAGTAATGGATAAGGGAAGGGTTGAGGCATTGAGCAAAAAAAATGACTTGTTTGCAAATCCTACTACTGTATCGGCCGCATTGTTGACAGGCTGCAAAAACATATCCCGGGCTGTCAGAGTAGGTGAGAATTCATTAAATGCCATTGACTGGGGTATGGAATTGAACTCGTCGAAGCCTGTGCCCGAAAATCTAACCCATGTGGGGATCAGAGCTCACTCTCTTAAGCTTGCCGATGACAAACCTTCTCCCAATACAATGGAGTGCAAGGTTGATAAGGTGATCGAAAATCCTTTTTCCTATATTATTCTTCTAAAGAACATTAGCTGCGGACAGAAGCCGACAGCAGCTAAGCTGAGGTGGGAAGTGGATAAGAAGGTTTGGAGCGAGCTAGATAGAAAGAATACTCCTGTAAGGTTGGTATTTGACCCCGGAAACCTATTGCTGTTAGCATAGTTAAAACATATTTATGCAGTTATTCAAATAAAATCAAAAAAATCAGTACTGGTATGTAAGCCTTATGCTATACTTTATATGAAAGCAATTATATCTATTGAGCAAGCTTAATGCTTGTGGAGAGGGGCTTGAAATATGGATGAGCTTTTATGTACCTGTGTTTATTTGGTATTGGTTTATTAGTAACCTTCCTTATAATCAGAGCAGCCATCGATAGCTCAAAAACCTACGAGGAAATCACTGAAATAAGAAGACTTTTGGAGTTGCTTGTAGAGAAAAGCTATCCAATGACGATAAAGACTGTCCGGCCTGCGGGATTAGCTTAACAAAAACAAGTAAAATTACTATGGACATTAATGGGTAAAAATATTAAGATTATTTATAAAAGCGGCTTAGGGGTCGCTTTTATAATGGCTTGGGTTTTGGTCCGGTTGCTATTGACTGAAGCTGCAGATATAACCAAGCAAGTAAGTAAACTACGAATACCCGGATGGAGAAGGTTAATGGACGAAGTAGAAATCATTGTAAAGCAAATTATAATCTTAACACTGCTGGGATTAACCGGCTTTGCGGCAGGAAAAGGAAAATTACTGCCCGAAAATACTCACAAATATATATCTCCTTTGATCTTAAAAATAACCATGCCCTTACTTATATTTTCAACCATGGGTAACTACTCCTTTACCGGTGAAACTCTCAAGAATGGTTTTATGATATTCCTTCTGGGGGTAGTTTTTATTTTACTCGGAGGATTTATTTCCCTGGCTCCCTGCAAATTAATGTCTATTCGTGACAAGACCAGGAACATATACATTGCACAGTCAATGTTCGGAAATGTGATATTCATGGCATATCCTTTACTAAAGGCTATGTATGGTGATGAGGGTATAGTATATGCAATATTCTACAACATAGCAAATGACGCCATACTATGGACTTTGGGTATATATCTTTTCAACAGGCACAATACAGGAAGCTCAAAACAGAAGCTATCTCACCTTATCAATCCCAACACTCTAGCCTTCTTGGGCGGCATAACCATTATTACTCTAAAGGGTGCCTTTGATTTTGAGAATAACCCGATTTATCAGTCTCTTTGGGATATCTTCTATTCTACCTTTTATAATCTCGGTCATATAACAATATATTTATCCATGCTGTTCATAGGACTGATCCTGTCAACTGTGAAAATAAATGGGCTCAAGGATCTGATTCTCAGAGCGAGGTACTTGGTTTATTCTCTATTTAAGCTAATATTAATACCTGTCACAGCCATTTTGTTTTTTAAGGCTACAGGGAACTATTTTGATGTGTTTGTGAAAAGAATAGTCTCTCTGCAGCTGGCTATGCCGGCGTCAACAATAGTTTCCGCACTGGCTCTGGAGTATGATTCAGACTATAATGCTGCAACAGAGGGAATATTTATTTCAACAATTCTATCAATATTTACTCTCCCATTCATAGTATTTCTGTTGACTCTTATTTAGTTTTACCTCAAGAAAATAAAAATTAAACCACTCCGAATATTAAAGGCGATCAATTAAAAATTGTTCGCTTTTTTAATTGACAATGCTCTTTAATGTTTGATAATATTAATGTGTAAAAATCGAATAATTTTTAAAAAAACAAAAAAAATGTTCACAAATTTCATAATATAAAATTTAATATAAGCGTGAATATCACCCAGCGTAAATTTCACGCAGATGGAGGCCAGTATGTGTATTTCAAAGGATGCAAAAGTTGCAGTTATCATGGGAAGTGATTCCGACCTTTCTGTAATGAAGAGTTGTATAAAGCTTCTGAAGGAGTTCGAGGTTCAGTGCGAGGTAATGGTTTGCTCGGCACACAGAACACCGGATAAGGCATCTGCGTATGCAAAGAGCGCAGAAGCAAATGGTATTGATGTTATTATTGCAGCAGCGGGCAAAGCAGCACATCTACCCGGTGTATTGGCAGCCTATACACCAGTTCCGGTAATAGGAGTACCAATAAAATCCTCCACCCTTGACGGTCTTGATTCACTGCTTTCCATAGTTCAGATGCCTGCAGGAATTCCAGTAGCCACTGTTGCTGTTGATGGTGCTGAAAATGCTGCGCTTCTAGCTGTACAGATTTTGTCAGTTGCATATACAGGTCTTCGTGAAAAGATGGTGGACTATAAAAAGTCATTGGCCGATAAGGTTGAAAAGAAAAACCTGGAACTTCAAAAGAAACTTGAGGAAATATAACCATAATCATAAAGGAGTAGCTCATGTGTGAATTAGGGCAATGCTTGCAATGTGAAAGTCTTGACTGCTTTGACGACAGGTTGGACAAAATGCACGAGGAGTGCGGAGTATTCGGAGTATATTCCACCGATAACGGTGATGTAGATGTCGCAGAATTGACTTATTACGGGCTTTACTCACTTCAGCATAGAGGGCAGGAAAGTGCCGGCATAGCTGTAAGTGACAAAGAAACCATCGTTTTTCATAAGGATATGGGATTGGTGCCTGAAATATTTGACAAGGTACTGCTATCACATCTCCATGGCACAATGGCAGTAGGACATGTAAGGTATTCCACCACAGGTGCAAGTCGGCGTGAGAATGCACAGCCCATAGTTGTAAGATCCAGAAACGGGCAGATAGCCCTTGCCCATAACGGTAATATAGTTAATGCTTCGCTGCTCAGAGAACAGATGGAAGATAGCGGAACTATATTCCAAACTACAAACGATACTGAAGTTCTGGTCAATCTTGTTACCAAGCACAGCATTACCTCTGAGACAATTGAAGAGGCTGTTGGAAAAATGATGAAGGATGTAAATGGCTCATATGGCCTTATACTGATGACTGCTAACAAAATGCTGGCAGTAAGAGATCCTTATGGTATAAGACCCTTATGTATCGGAAAAACCTCCTCATCCTATGTAATAGCCTCGGAATCCTGTGCCTTGGATGCCGTGAACGCCGAGTTTATCAGAGACATTGAGCCCGGTGAAATAGTCACAATTGAAAATAACGAAATCAGGTCAATTAAGGTAATTGATAATAAGGCTACAAAGCTTTGCATATTTGAGTTTGTTTATTTTGCGAGACCTGACAGTGTTATAGACGGAGCAAGTGTCCAGCAGTCAAGGTATGAGGCTGGAAAACGGCTTGCAATTGAGCACCCTGTTGAGGCCGACGTTGTAATAGGTGTTCCCGATTCGGGTATATCAGCAGCAATAGGCTTCTCAAAACAGACCGGAATCCCTTACGGTGAGGGAATAGTTAAAAACAGATATGTTGGGAGAACTTTTATACAGCCCAGTCAGGGGATGAGAGAGGTTGCTGTTAGAATAAAGCATAACGCTATCAAGAAAACAATTGAAGGAAAAAGAGTAGTAATCATAGATGATTCAATAGTAAGAGGAACAACCACCAGACGAATAGTTAAAATACTGAAAAAGGCAGGAGCAAAAGAGGTACATATGAGAGTCAGCTCACCACCTCTTAAGTTTCCCTGCTATTTTGGCATAGACATATCCTCCAGAAAGGAGCTTGTTGCAGACAAGCTCTCTGTTGATGAAATAAGAGGAATGATCTGTGCAGATTCTCTGGGGTATTTAAGCCTGGAAGGGCTTTTGCAGACACCCGTTGGCTCTAAATGTGGTTTCTGTTCAGCCTGCCTGACCGGGGACTATCCCATAGAGGTGCCTGCTGAAGGAGATAAGTTCAGCTGTGGACAATAGCAATTTTAATACTAAAGGAATACTAAAATATTATTTGTAAAGCTTTCGCTGCTATGCGGCGGGATGGAGGATGAAATGGCCACTTACAGAGATGCAGGTGTTGATGTTGAAGCAGGATACGAAGCAGTTAGATTAATGAAGAATCACGTAAAGCGTACCTTCAGGCCGGAGGTTCTGACTGAGCTGGGAGGCTTTGGAGGCTTGTTCAGCCTTGATAAGGCAAAGTATGAGCAGCCTGTTCTGGTATCGGGAACTGATGGGGTTGGAACAAAGCTGAAGATGGCTTTCCTTATGAACAAGCATGATACCGTGGGCATTGATTGTGTAGCAATGTGTGTTAACGACATAGTTTGCAGTGGTGCAGAACCTCTGTTTTTCCTGGATTATGTTGCTGTAGGTAAAAATTATCCAGAAAAGGTAGCCGAGATTGTAAAGGGAGTAGCAGAGGGCTGTGTAATGTCGGGTTGTTCATTAATAGGTGGAGAAACAGCTGAAATGCCTGGCTTTTATCCCGTGGATGAATATGATCTGGCAGGCTTTACAGTAGGAATTGTAGACAGAAATAAGATAATCGACGGAAAGAATATTAAAGCCGGCGACAAGCTCATTGGCTTGCCTTCATCTGGAATTCACAGTAATGGTTTCTCTCTAGTGCGCAAGCTAATAAATCCCACTGAGAAGAACATATCTGAATTTATCGAAAAGCTTGGCTGCACCTTAGGTGAGGAATTGCTTAAGCCAACCAGAATATATGTTAAGACAGTTCTGGACCTGATAGAAAGACATGAAATAAAGGGAATATCACAT
>JAEZIV010000057.1 GCA_023436515.1 Bacillota bacterium | reverse complement strand
TTTGCCTCCAGCTTCCTTCAGATTCCTCGTCACCGAGGACACCCTTGCTCTTGGCTAACGGTTGGCACTATCAACCCCCGTATCGGACTTTCACCGACGAGAAAGCGCCCATGCTGGGCACACATAACAAGGCCTTCCGGTACTAATGTACCAAAAGGCCCTATATTACTTTTCAGATTACATGGCTGAAGTTTATGCAACCACTTTGTAAAGTATATATCCCATGCTATGCTCCTATATTGACTAATAAATCCAATCAGAACACAACATGATGTTAAATTTCAGTTATTTCCTTTTCAATATGTTCATCAGTAAAGCATCTGTTGCTGCTTACCCCTTAACCGCACCAATTGTAACACCCTTAACGAAGTATTTCTGCAGGAATGGATAAACAACCAATATTGGTACTGATGCAACAACTGTAACAGCGGCACGCATGGATACAGGTGTAACTGAGTCTACTGCAGTAGGTCTGTTTGAATAAACCGACTGTGCAGACTGATTGGTACCGGAATTCATAGATGCCGAAAGCATTTTCATCATTTCATACTGCAGAGTTGTAAGATTTTCCTTACTTGAGCAGTATATAAATGTATCAAACCAGGAATTCCACGCTCCAACCGCACACCACAACGCTACCGTTGCAAGAACCGGCATACTGCAAGGCAGTATTATCTGCCAGAATACTCTAAAATGACCTGCACCGTCAATGAATGCAGCTTCACTAAGGCTCGCCGGTAAAGATTGCATATACGATCTCACTACTATTACATTGAAAACACTTACTAAACCAGGAATAATGTATACCAAGAAATTATTTATAAGTCCCAAATCCTTTATAAGGAAGTAACCAGGAATCAAACCCGCTGATACATACATAGTTACCAAAAAATATCTTGTAACAAATTTACGCCATAAAAACTCAGGACGTGACAGCACATATCCAAGAAGGGCAGCAACCAGAACTCCTAGAATTGTAGATAGTACTGTTCTAAGGACTGAGTTTATTGCAGCTATAACAAGCAAATCATTCTTAAATACCGTTTCGTAATTATACAGCGTTAACTTTCTGGGGAAAAAGGTGATTCCACCGAGAAGAGTATCCGAAGCATGATTAAAGGAAACTGCTATCGTGTTCCAGAATGGGTATAGCATAACTACTATTACTGTAAGCATTAATAATGTATTTATAGTATTAAATACATATGACTCAATTTTTGAGTTTCTTAATGATGATGCACCACTTTTCATTTTTACTCTCCTCCTCCCTAGAATACTGTATCTTCATCCAGCTTACCGGATATATAATTTGTAACAGCTACCAATACAAGCGATATAACAGATTTAAACATACCTGCGGCTGTTGCCAGAGAATAATTACCAAGAGTTATACCGTATTTCAATACGAATATATCAATTGTCTCGGAAACGTCCATTACCAGACCTCTACCGAACAGGTACTGTACTTCAAAGCCGGCGTTCAATATCCAACCAACGTTCATTATTAATAATACTACTATGGTTGGGCGAATACCGGTAAGGGTGATATGCCACATTTTGTGATAGCGGTTACCACCGTCAATTTCACAGGATTCATATAGTGCCGGGTCTATTGACGACATAGCAGCTATATATATTATTGAGTTCCATCCTACTTCCTTCCAAACATGAGCGAATGCAACTATCCACCAGAAGTATTTCTGTTCTCCAAGCCATAAAATCGGCTTATCTATCAATCCAATTCCCATCAGAAGATTATTTAAGGTACCGTCTGATGTAGATAATATTCCCTGAATCAAGGCACACACTATTACCCAACTAAGAAAGTGGGGCAGATAGGATGCAGTCTGAACTATACGTTTAAAGCCTAAATTGCGGATTTCATTTAATAGCAGGGCAAACCCAATTGCAAAAACAAATCCGAAAACTATGTTTAACACTGACATTCCCAGTGTATTTCTGACTGTTCTCCAGAATACCGGGTCATTGAACATAAATGTGAACTGGTCCAGACCTACAAACTTAGAGCCGAAGTAGCCCTTTGCCGGTCTGAAGTTCTGAAATGCCATAATCCATCCCGAAAGGGGATAGTAGGCAAAAATGAAGGTCAAAATCATACAGGGTATAACCATTATGAATAGTGCAGTTTGCGCTTTATACTGTTTAAGCCTGCTTTGCCGCAAATTTTGCTTTATGGTCTTATTCTGTAATACAAGGCTTTTATCTTCCATATCAATCTCTCCAAATCTGGTTAGTTTAACTAGAGGCTGTTGTATAAAACTAGAAGAGAGGATGGTCCTCTCTTCTAGTTAAGGATTATTTTTTCAATAATTACTTAGCCGCCGCAGCATCCATCTTTTCTTTAATTTGACGATTTACTTCATCAAGATATGGCTGTGGGTTAGAATCGTTAACTTCCTTAGCGAACTTATCCCAAAGTTTGTCATAATCAGCTGGCTTAGCAAGAATCAGCTGTGGATCATACTTACGGCTAACATCGATAAATCTTGTATTTGCTACCTTAGCTGGGCTACCATCTTCTATTGGGAATGACCATACTGGATAGTAAGCAGCACGCTCAGTTGGAGGTGAAAGCAATTCAGCTGGGAACTTCACGCCGAGAGCCTGGAGGTACTTCTGGTCATATTCTGACTGACCTGCGAGGTATTCATCAACTGATGAACCTGGATCACAAGGAGTACCATCTTCGTATAAGCCCTGCATTTTAGGAGTGTACTGCCAGAGTGTGTCACCAGTAAGGTCACGTCTCTTAGCAGAATCTCTGTTTAATGTACGACGTTCTTCTGTTAACTTTCTTCCGTTCTCGCCAACCTTAACCCAATCCTTACCTTCTACTCCCCATGACAGGTAATCCTGTACTTCACGGTTTAAGAGGTAGTCATAGTATGCGAGTAAACGATCTGGGTTTTCGCAGCTCTTAGTGATAAGGAGTCCGCCTGTACCAGATATAGTCTTTGTAGGAGGATCGATAAAGTTATCCTTAACTCCAGGATTTGCTATAGGTACTGCTGTGTATGTACGATTCCATTTTCCAGCAGTTCTTAAAGCATCTTCAGCTTTACCGAAGTTCCAACGCTGATCGAACATACCAAGAACTGCACCTGTTGACAATCTTGCGATGTACTGGTCATAGTTCTGAGTAAATGTTTCAGCTTCTATAGTACCCTTTTGGTATTCATCATTTAATTTCTTGTACCAACCTTTTGCAACGTCAGTGATCTGATAAAGTGATGCCTGGAATGTAGTTTGATCAACTATAACGTCACCTTCGTTACCTGAACCTAACAAGTGCATTGCTGGGTTACGTAGGCAGAAGTCTCTCCAACCGTCACAGAGAATTTCAAAACCGATTGTCTTAACGCCATCGATAGTTGCATTCTTTGCTTTGTAGTCGTTAATCATCTGGAAATATTCGTCAGGTGTCTTTGGAATCTTGTAGCCTGCATCTTCAATAACTGCCTTCTGAAGGAAGAAACCTGCTCCACCGTTATCGAATACAGGGCCAACATATTCTAACAGGTTGTAGTTTTCAATTGTGTACGCATGTCCGTCACCGAAACCAGCCTTCATCTTATCCATGTGTGGTTCGTAATGTCTCTTTAAGTTTGGATAGTTGAGAATTTTGTCTTCGATAGGAAGAGCAGCGCCTGCATCAACAAACTTTGCACCTTCTCCGAATACTACGTCTGGATAATCACCACCGGCAATTATAACACCAATTTTTTGAGCCAAATCACCAACAAGGAACTCAAAGTTCAATGTAACACCAGTTAATTCTTGTATCTTGTTTATAACTGGGTTATCCTTTGCAGGTGCCTGACCTGGGTCACGCAAAAATACATCAAAAGAGATTGGATCATTGCGATCTGCCATCATTGGCAAGCCTGTTTCTGGGTCTTTCTCTGCTCCAGCTGTTGTTGACTCAGAAGCAGTTGAAACTGAAGTTGAAGATTGTGCACTTGTAGTTGAACCTGCTGGATCATCAGATCCACCGCAAGCAGCTACTGAAAACATCATTGCTGATATAACCAGTGCAGCTAAAACCTTACTAAACTTTTTCATTTAGAAATCCACCTTTCTTTTTTTTATACGCTCATTTTAGCATGCAGCAAAATTAAAGTAATTTAAAAAAGAATACATGAAACTTAAATAATTATACATGATAAATTTTAGTGATTTTAACCAATAGATTGATTCCGGTACTCGTTTGGACTCAAACCAACCTCCTGTGTAAATTTTACAATGAAGTAGCTGCTTTCAGAATAACCTACTTCTGTAGCAATTTCATATATAAGCTTATCTGATTGAAGCAGAAGCTTTTTTGCTTCAGCTATTCGTAACTGGTTAACATATTGATTGAAGTTAACTCCAGTTGCCTTTTGAAAAGCTCGCCCCAGATAAGCAGCATTTACATAGAATTTATCTGCTACTCTCTTAATATTTATCTGTTCCATGTAATGTAGGTGGACATATTGAATTACTTCCCTGCTGACCCCCAAATTTACCATCTTAATTCTACGTTCGATAAAGGTTAAGGCATCATTTACCATAGCTCTCAGCATATCCTTCCACCTGCTGAAGGATATGAAATAGGGTAGATCAAACCACTCCGGTCTGGCAAGAATAGCTTCTCCCTGCTGTTGATTTTCAGCTGAAGTTATTTCGTCGATAAAAAGATAGTAAATTCTATATGTAATCTCCTGAATATAATGAATTCCCAGGTGAACTCTCTCTATTTCGTTTATAACATTATCGATGGATTTTTGAACTTCCTCCCGCTTGATTGACAGCAGGTGCTGCTTCAGCTCATCAAGGTACTTTGATTCAAAGGCTAACTCGTTTCCCGACTTAAAATAACCGGGGTTATAATCCATAAACTCCACAGGAGAATAAAACAGTTCAGTAAGCATGCTGTATATATGCTCTGAAAAATCTTCTCTGAAGGTGTTTTGCTCGTTATTAAAAATATAGGAATCAAAAATCAAGGAGCAGACAAGACTTTTCTTCTTTAATATTTTTAATAAATTGCTGGAAAAACAATTTAAATTATTATTAAAGGGTTCAAGTATCTTCAACGGCAAAAGGAAGGTGTACTGACTGCTCTTATTTCGGAACAGATAATTATTATGGTCTCCGATTACCTGCTGAAGGCATTCCTGCAATAGAATATGGGGATTGCTTTCCTTAAAATCACCGGAACAGGGCAGCAGGACGCAGGTCATAAGTATGTACCCCTTAAAGATAGTTCTATCTACCGTTGCGCCGTTATACAGGTTATTC
>JAEZIV010000055.1 GCA_023436515.1 Bacillota bacterium | reverse complement strand
TTGAGGAGGATTTCTTATTTTATGCCGCTTGAAGTAGGTCAGATAATTGAAGGTAAGGTAACCGGAATAACTGCGTTTGGAGCATTTATACAACTGCCGGAAGGTAAAACAGGCTTGGTTCACATTTCTGAAGTTGCTCAGGAGTATGTTAAGGACATAAGCTCCCACCTTAAAGAAAATCAGGTTGTAAAAGTTAAGGTATTGACACTGGATCCAAACGGCAAGATAGGCCTTTCAATAAAAAAGGCCAGTGATCAGAAGCCTCCTGTTATAATCTCAAAACCTCCCGTTGAAGTAGAATGGACAAATTCCCGTAACACAACAGGCAATCTTTCTTTTGAGGATAGATTAGCAAAGTTTATGAAGGATAGTGATGAAAAGCTGCACGATCTGAAAAAAAGTGTGGATTCAAAGCGTGGAGGCGGAGGCTACAGAAAATCCGCTCAGTATTAATGCTTGTAGGTTTGGAGTTATTATTTGCACGCATATAATAGGCGCGTATATTTGATTGAATAAAGGGTTAAACTGTATCGAGTTATCCCTTTATATTTGACTTAAAAAGTTTCATTTGTAACATAATTAGGTGTTGACACTGGCAGGGTTATAGTATTATAATAAGCTAGTCGCAGAAATTAATCTGCGCCGAAGTGGCGGAACTGGCAGACGCACAGGACTTAAAATCCTGCGGAGTTAACCCTCCGTACCGGTTCGATTCCGGTCTTCGGCACCAAAAATGCTATCAAACTCAGTTTGATAGCATTTTTATTTTTCAGAATTTAAAGAAAAAACAATATTATATAAAAAATTCAATAAATGAGGTGCAAAGTGATATATAACTTTGATGAAATAATTGACCGAAGAGGGACGGATGCGGAGAAGTATACAGAGCTTGAAAGTCTTTACGGCAACAAGGACTTAATCCCCCTATGGGTTGCCGATATGGACTTTAAAGCGGCCGAGCCCATAATTGACGCAATAAAAACACGTACCCAAAAGGGTATATATGGCTATACAGTAAAGCCTGAAGGCTACTTTGCTGCAGTAGCTGCTTTTCAAAGGCGGCGAAAGGCTTGGGAGATAGATACGTCACTTATGTGTGGCAGCTTGGGAGTAGTGCCTTCTATATGTATGCTGATCAGGGAACTAACCTGTCCGGAGGACAAAATAATCATTCAGACTCCGGTTTATCGTCCTTTTTTTAATGTGGTAAAGGATGCACAGAGGGAGTTGCTGGAAAATCCCTTAAAAGAAACCGATGGACACTATTCCATGGACTTTGAGGATCTTGAGGCTAAGGCAAGGCTGGGAGCCAAATGGCTGATTTTATGCAGCCCCCATAATCCGGTGGGGCGGGTTTGGACAAGGGAGGAGCTTGAGCGGTTAAGCGAAATATGTATTAAGTATGGCATAAAGGTAATTGCAGATGAAATTCATTCTGACATAGTTTTATGGGGCAATAAGCACATACCCTTTTCAGCAATATCTGAAGAAGCAAGAAAATTGACTTTTACCTGTATTGCTGCAAGCAAAACCTTTAATCTTGCCGGACTTCAATCAGCCATTGTAATATTCCCTGACGAAAAAAGCAAGGCAGCCTTTGAAAGAGCCTGGGCCAAGCTCCATATTGAGTGTAATAATTGCTTCAGCCTGGTTGCAACACAGGCAGCCTACCAATATGGAGAGGAGTGGTTGGATCAGCTGATCCCATATATTGAAGGAAACATTAATACTGTTATGGAATTTTGCCATAAGCACCTTCCTGTGATAAAGCTCACCCGTCCCGGAGGAACCTATATGCTCTGGCTCGACTTCAGGCAGTTGGGTGTGACTGGAAAACAGCTCACTGATTTTATTGTACAAAAGGCCGGTCTGGCTATGAGTGCCGGAACATATTTCGGAAAAAATGGTGAGGGATTTATGAGAATGAATGTGGCATGTCCAAGGTCAATTATTGAAAAAGCCCTGAGTCAGCTAAAGTCAGCGGTAGAACAGCTCTAAAAGGGGCAGGAACAGCGCAAAGACTGAGCTTAGATTAAAAACGTTATCAAGCAGAATATAAGCCTCAATACAAATGTACCGATATGAAATGACAATTGTCACTTTATATCGGTCTTTTTATCACTAAAAAAACGGTACAGCAAATTGTATAATTACAGCATCAAATAAGATATAACCAAAAGTTGGCATTAAAAGGATTCGAAGGGAGTTTAGCATATGATTGTTGAGATAAAGGATGTTGTCAAAAGATACGGGGACAGGGTTGCTGTGGACAATATGACCATGAACGTGGGAGAAGGAGAAATCTTGGGCTTGCTTGGACCCAATGGTGCCGGGAAAACCACCCTTATAAATTCAATTATTGGAATTACCGAGATTAATTCCGGTGCTATAAGGATTTTTGGCCAGGTCATGTCCCAGAATAACTATTATGTTAAAAAAAATATAGGTATCATTCCTCAGAACCTTCCCATTTACAATGAATTTAAGGCTTATGAGAATGTAGAGTATTTCGGGAGGATCTATGGACTGAAGGGTCAGGATCTGAAGGACAGTGTGAGGCAGGCATTGGAATTTACCGGACTATGGGAGAGAAAGGGTGAGTATCCTAAAAAGTTTTCCGGAGGAATGCAAAGAAGGCTTAATATTGCATGCTCCATAGTACATAAACCCAAATTGATAATTATGGACGAACCTACTGTAGGTATAGACCCCCAATCCAGAAATCATATTTTGGATTCGGTGAGAAAACTGAATGAAATGGGCTCCACTGTTATATATACCTCACATTATATGGAGGAAATTGAGGCCCTTTGCTCCAGAGTAGTAATCATGGATAATGGAAGGCTGATAGCGCAGGGGACAATTGAAGAATTGAAAGAGTACATTCAGGATGAGCAGATAGTAGATATAGTACTTAAAAACTATAATTACACCATTACTGAGGCTGTAAAGGCTGTCCAGGGTGTGAA
Source organism: Bacillota bacterium (assembly GCA_023436515.1). Classification (GTDB taxonomy): domain Bacteria; phylum Bacillota; class Clostridia; order Acetivibrionales; family DSM-1351; genus Ruminiclostridium. The sequence goes on along the minus strand of JAEZIV010000055.1, from coordinate 4,960 downwards.
GGAATGCCTTGTCGAAGATAGAAGGATGAAGGTTGTTTTGGACAAGAACAGCAGTCTGGCACGAATAATAAACTGTATTGTAGAAAATGGTGGAATTATTACAAAAATTAATATGGAGGACGCATCCCTTGAGGATGTTTTCCTTGAACTTACCGGCAAGAAGCTGAGGGACTAGGAGGTGGAACTAAAATGAAAATATTGTGGTCGGCATATTATGAGTTTCTTAAAAATATAAGAGACATACGTATTTTGATAGCACTAATTCTATTTCCTATTAGCATTATCATCTTGCTGGGAACCGCTTTTAACGGCAACCTGACCGAGGATTTCAAAAACAGAGTAAAGGCCGGATATGTGATATTGGATAAGGGTCAGGTTGGTAAAGGTATTGAGGAATTTCTGAAGACTGATGACATAAATAAAATTATAGCTCCAATGAGCTATTCAACAGAAGCTGAGGCACAAAGGGCAATAGAGACAGGGAAAATAGATAATTATATCTTAATACCTGAGAGTACAAGCGGAAAGGTTGAGAATGAACAAATTGCTGTTATTCGCATTGAGGGTAAAAAGAACCTTGAGCTGATACAAACAATTTTAAATTCATACATATACAGAAGTAATGCTATTTCGGTCGCCATGGAGCTCTCGGGAGGTCACGTTGATATTCAAAGACCCATTGGGATTTCGGAAACCTTTGAAAGAATTACTCCCGCTAATGCAAAGCTGCCTGAGGCTATAGATTATTATTCAGTTTTAACCTTACTTCAAGTAATCCTAATGGGGTCGATACTGGGGATAATGATAGTCAACAGGAGTCAGGAATCAAACCTTCATATTAGGCTATATGCGCTTCCTACCTCAAAATGGACTATCATAAGCGGCAAGGTACTGGGAACCGCCATGGTATTGTTTCTTTCCTGTATGATTACAGTGGTTTTTACAAAGTATGTTTATCATGCAAACTGGGAGGGCAATCTATTGCTCATAGGTTCTGTACTTATGATATTTTCCTTCATATCCATTGGTATTGGAATTATGGTTCATGCTCTTACAAATAGTATAGTTCCGTCTTTGGGCATTTCTTTTTTAATTATGCTATTTGCAGCTGTTGCAGGGGGAGCTATTACTCCTACCGTAACCATCCAGAGCCTAAATATAATTAATCCAATTTACTATACAAAGGTGCTTATTTTCGGGGCCATTTACAACTATCCTGAGATGGTTATGTATAAAGCCGCAGGGGGATTACTGGCTATTTTAGCTGTGATATATGCCATTTCAATTTTAAAGCTAAGGAGGGTAAACTATGATAATATTTAGTACCTCACTTAAAAGGATATTTAAAAACAAAATCAGGTTTATTTTGATGATACTGTGTCCCTTTATTTTTATAGCTATGTTTTCCATGCAGAGTCATAAAGCCGCAACCATAGGTATTGTTGATTACGATCATAGCATGGTATCGAAAGAGTTAAGCAAGGTACTAAAAAGTATTGACGGGATAAAAGTGCTGGAGATATCAGAGGATCAGATATATGATATGACAGCAAGCTATGTTGTTGACTATTCAATAATTATTGGCTCGGGCTTTGAAAACACAATCCTGGCAGGCAATAACCCAAAGCTCAAGGAATATTATGTGGAAGACAGACAGAAGCTTTTTTTCGTAAAGAACTCAATAAATACAGAGCTGGAAAACTATATGTTGCTTGCAAAGGCTGCCGACCTTGATAAGGCTAAATTTAAGAGTTCCGTGGCTGAGTACAGAGCGTCAAAGCTTACAGTAAGTACCAATGTGGGTGCTTTAGGCAAAATTGAGAAAGCAAGAGCTTCTTTCGGCTTCCTGATACAATTTATGATGTATATGGCTATTATAACTACCGGAATAATATTGGAGGATAAGTCCAACGGAACCTTTTACCGAATTTTTTACGGTCCCATCAGTATCAAAAGGTACATGGCTGAAAACCTGGCAGCATTTTTCACTACAGGCGTAATTCAAGCTATAGGAATTATATCAGCGCTTGTACTAATTTTCAGGATGTATATGGGAAGTGCACCTGAGGCTATTATAGGCCTGTTCGTAATATTTGCATTTGTTTGTGTCACAATGGGGCTGTTTATTATCTCGGTGCTGAAAAAGCCACTTCAGGCATATGTTGCGGTTGCGGTTGTTACTACACCATTGATTATGCTGGGAGGCTGCTATTGGGGCTTTAGCCTGATGCCCGATATTTTGAACAGGATTGGAAGATTTTTGCCTGTTTCATGGGTAATGCGCACGGTGGATGCAGTACTGGATGGTTCCATTACAGGGAATACATTGATTACAAACTACGTGGTACTGCTGCTATTCGCCTTAGTATTTCTCATTGTTGGCTTGGTAAAAAAAGTTGATATTTCTAAATAATTATAATAATATAACCAAGAGGGAGCTTGCTGGTAAATACCCCTCTTTCCTTGAGACAGTCAGAGATACCACTCTGCCAATCGAATTCAAGCCATGAGTTAATAAATTTATTCAGACTGCTGGGGACTACAGAACATAAAAATTAGGAAATGGCGGTTTTTATGAAGTACATATATGGAATTCTACTATTTATATGGACTGCTGTAGAGGTGGTTCTAAAAACAGACAATAGTGATCTGGAGGGCACAGGGTATATTTTATTAGCCTTGTGCCTCTTTGTAATTAAAGAGAAGTACCTTGACCGGGAAGCTTTTTCATTCTTACTTGCAGCTTTGGTTATTGGCCTTTCTTTTAGAACTCCGTATATTCTATTACTTCTGGGAATATTCTTTGTTGATTTATCCTACTATAAGAAATACTATCTGCTTGGTGCCGCAGCTATTGTATCACTTGTTCTTCTTCACAGAGCAGAGCTGCTGCCATACTCCTTTCATATGACCGCCGCTGCCTTATGGGGCTATACCCTAAGAAAGAACCATGAAAAGGAGAAAAAGCATATAGGGCTGCTGGACAATGAAAGAGCCTTACGCTATCAGCTTGAGAAAACAAAAGCCGAGTTTGTTGCTCTGCAGAACGAGATTGAACGTACAGCGGAGTTAAGAGAGCGTGACAGAATTGCAAAGGAAATACACGATAATGTGGGACATAGCATTGCAGGAGTACTTTTTCAATTAAGAGCAGCCGAAAAGATAGTTCCCACAGACAATTTGAAAGCCGAAGGAATAATTAAGCTCTGTGTGGATAAGCTGGCTGAGGCCCTGGAAATAACCAGGAACACCGTGTTTAACATTAAGAGTAATCAGAACATAGGAATAGAGAGTATCAATAAGCTTGTAAAGAATTTTGACTTCTGTAAAATTAATTTTTCCCATAGCGGGGACTTCAATGAGGTATCTACTGCCAATATAAAGATATTGGAGGTAAATATAAAGGAGCTTCTCACAAATGCAATAAAGTATTCTGAAGCTAATGAGGTAATCCTACAAATTGATATTAAGTCAAAGTATATAAGGTGCATGTATAGGGATGACGGCAAGGGGTGCAGCAAGATTATAGAAAGCATTGGGCTGACAGGAATCAGGGAGAGGGTAAATAACATGGGAGGAACTTATTCTGTTGATGGTAATGCGGGATTTACCGTTATATTTACACTTCCAAATGTTAAGGGGGCTGGGGTAGCGTGAAAGATACACGCGGTTGGTCATCGTGCTTTTCACGCAGCGAAAAGCCACTATGTGTCTTTTCATTACTGTTTGTGTCGCCGCGGTAGCGGCGAAATGGAGGTTAATATGAAAGTATTAGTAGTCGATGATGATGCATTAATAAGAGACGGGCTTAAAATGATACTGGAACTTGAAAAAGACATTGAGGTTGTGGGCTCTGCAGCTAATGGTCAGGAGTGTATACAGCACTGCAAGGACAAACTACCGGATGTGGTGCTTATGGATATCAGAATGCCTGTCATGGACGGAGTACAGGCAACCAGGCTGATTAAGGAACAGTTCTCAAATGTTAAAGTGCTATTTCTTACTACCTTTAAAGATACTGAATATATTGTAAGCGGAATAAAGTTCGGAGCAGAAGGATATGTTCTTAAAAGCAGCTCGTCCGAGGTGATTATTGACAGCCTCCGCATGGTTTATAGAGGGAGTGTCGTATATGACAAGGATATTGCAGCACTGCTGTCAAGTATGGTTCAAGTGAACAGGACCATAAATCCGGAGGTCGTAGGGATAACCAAAAAGGAATATGAGATTATGAGCTGTATATGCGAAGGGCTATCAAATAAAGAAATAGCTGATAAGCTGTTTATGGGCGAGGGAACAGTCCGCAATTACATATCAAATATTCTTGAAAAGCTTGAACTGAGGGACAGAACACAGCTTGCCGTATACTTCCTTAAAAATTTTGGATAGTCCTGCTGAAGTTGATTACTTTAGCTTAGTATGAAAGCAGACCGATGCTGGCAGCTGGCAGAAAAGCAGGCAATAGGCGGGGCTCCGGAAGGTGGGCACCCTATAGTGGAGCAAATAGCTTTTATGTAAAAAAGTTGCAAAAAGGAGCTCCCGCATATGATGTAGAACAGGGTGGAATTTAACTTTTCAATTGAGAAGGTTTACATATTTAAAAAATGACCTTAAAAAAGGTATTGACAATAATAAAAGATATGTGTTAAAGTATAGTAGTTGTCAGGCGGGGTTGAATAAATTCTCTTCTGCAGCATATAATAGTATTACATTTATATATCGCGGGATGGAGCAGTTGGTAGCTCGTCGGGCTCATAACCCGAAGGCCGTAGGTTCAAGTCCTACTCCCGCAACCATGGAGAAAGTGTCTTGCATAAGTGCAGGACACTTTTCTTATGTGTGCCCAGCATGGGCGCTTTCTCGTCGGTGAAAGTCCGATACGGGGGTTGATAGTGCCAACCGTTAGCCAAGAGCAAGGGTGTCCTCGGTGACGAGGAATCTGAAGGAAGCTGGAGGCAAA
>JAEZIV010000053.1 GCA_023436515.1 Bacillota bacterium | reverse complement strand
CAGTATCAGAAGCTTCTTGAAATGGATGATGTTCTGCTTGAAATTGACGGAGAAGCTCTTGAATTGATTGCTGAAAAGGCGATTTCAAGAAATACCGGAGCCAGAGGCTTACGTGCCATCCTAGAAGAAATAATGCTAGGTGTCATGTATGATATACCTTCAATGAATAATGTTGAAAAGTGTATAATAACCAAATCCGTTATAGAGAGCAATTCTGAGCCTGAGCTTATTTTGAATGAGAATCGTAAATCTCTTAAAAAGGGCGGGGCAAAGAAACCCAGAATTAAGAAGGAATCAGTATCATAATATGGCTCTAATGCTATGAAAAATTAATTGAAAATAATAAAAGACTGTCTTCACAAATGAGAAGGCAGTCTTTTTAATTTGGCTTCAACCGGTTAGAGGGTGCACAGAGTTAAAAATAAGGGGGTTGAGAAAAAATCCCAATAACTTGGATAAAATATAAATCATTGCCAATAATAATTGTATGCAGTAAAAACGCTTAGGAGGTATGTATGTTTACAACAACCATGTTCATCATACAGTTTTTCTTTTCAATAGTTATTGGAATATATTTTTTTACATTACTTAAAAGTCAGCAGGGCAACAGAAGTGCAATTGATAAGGAGTCCAGAAAGGAACTGGAAAAGCTGAGAAAGCTCCGGGATATTCATCTGACAGAGCCTCTATCAGAGAAAACTCGACCGTCAACACTGAAGGATATTGTAGGTCAGGAGCAGGGAATAAAAGCACTCAGAGCTTCCTTATGCGGAACCAATCCTCAGCACGTAATAATTTACGGACCTCCGGGAGTCGGTAAAACTGCTGCCGCTCGTGTTATCCTTGAAGAGGCAAAAAATAATGGGATATCTCCCTTCAAAAAGGAAGCAAAATTTATCGAAATGGATGCGACAACCTTGAGGTTTGATGAAAGAGGCATAGCTGATCCTCTTATAGGCTCAGTTCATGATCCCATATACCAAGGTGCCGGCGCATACGGGGCTGCAGGTGTTCCGCAGCCAAAACCCGGAGCAGTTACAAAAGCCCACGGTGGAATACTGTTTATAGATGAAATCGGAGAGCTGCACCCTGTTCAGATGAATAAGCTCCTGAAGGTTCTTGAGGATAGACGGGTTTTTCTGGAAAGCGCTTATTACACCTCTGAGGACAGTAACATACCCACACATATTCACGATATATTCCAAAAGGGTTTACCGGCTGATTTCAGGCTTGTAGGTGCAACTACAAGGACTCCTGATGAAATACCTGCAGCCATACGCTCCAGATGCGTAGAAATCCATTTCAGGCCCTTAAGAGCAGATGAAATAAGTACCATTTGTGAAAATGCGGCGGTAAAAGGCGGCTACATCCTTGGAGGAGGCTGCAGTGAGCAGGTAGCAAAGTATGCACAAAATGGCAGAGATGCTGTTAATATCATACAGATAGCAGGAGGAATTGCTGCTCTAGAAAATAGAAGCCTTATTGATGTTAAGGATATTGAATGGGTGATAGAATTCGGACATTATAGTCCACGGATTGAGAAGAAGGTCAACTCCGAGGTTCAAATAGGCTGTATAAACGGTCTTGCGGTATTTGGAAACAGCACAGGTATGGTTATTGACGTTGAGGCCACAGCCATGCAGGTTTCCAACGGTAACGGAAACATAAAAATCACTGGTATAGTAGAAGAAGAGGAAATGGACAGCAGAGGGCATAAGCTCAAAAGAACAAGTTCTGCTAAAGCCTCTGTTGAAAATGTTCTGACTGTACTAAAAAGATATATGGATGTTGATTTCAGAGACTATGAAATTCATCTGAATTTCCCGGGAGGAATACCCATCGATGGACCTTCGGCTGGAATAACCATAGCCACAGCGGTATATTCTGCGGTAAAAAATATACCGGTAAGTGGTGATATAGCCATGACAGGGGAGATTTCCATAAAGGGTAAGGTTAAGCCGGTGGGGGGAGTTGTTGCTAAGGTTGATGCCGCCAAAGCAGCCGGAATTAAAAAGGTATTCATTCCTAAAGAAAACTATCAGGAATTATTTGAGGATATGGATATTGAGGTTATAGCTGTAGATAATATCGGACAGGTTATGAAAGCTGTGTTTGATGCTGATATTATTAACAGGAAGGATGAAGCAATAATAAGCAGCACAGTTCCGGTAACAGTTCTAACGGCGCAAGGTACCTGAAATGTAATAAAGAAAAATCGGATATATGTTGTGTGGACAAAACATGAATATAATTCTTTCATATACACACAATATTACATGTGATCCGCCGCAACACATTTTAACAAGTGGAATATAAATAATAAATACAAACCAACTATTATATGAAATAAGTCTTAAGTGATATCGGCCAATACACTTAATAAAGCAGCAGTCTGAGAGAACCCGTGTGTCTCGTCAGGCTGCTTTTAATTTGTAAAAAAATAATACAAGTAGTTAGAAAGGAAGAATAGTGGCTTTTAACCTTTGCTGCTCACGCTGAACCTGTGCTATAATTCACTTATTACATACGGATTTAGGGTGAATGTTTACATGAAAAAGAAGACCGTAGCCGCTCTGGTAGCCTTTGTGGCAGTGATATCAATTTTCTTTGGAAGTCACATAATGAATAAAAGCGAGGATGATGACAAAAGCCAACTGTCAGCCGCGACTTTTCCGGAGGACCTATTAATACCCGAGAAGGAGGGAATTGTTCCCTACGGTTATATTGATGCCACCGTAACAAAAGTAACTGACGGAGACACCTTCACAATCAGCTATAATTCTGAGAAATATAAGGTTCGAATGCTGGATATTGATACTCCCGAGTCGGTCAAGTCCGGAGTTGCTGTTCAACCCTTTTCAAAGGAAGCATCCGAGCTAACCGGTAGTACATTGACAAACGCGAAGGTTAAGCTTGTTTTTGAGAAGGACACCTATGATCAATTTGATAGACTTCTGGCTCATGTAATTCTTAAGAATAATACCTTCTACAATGCCTACATGGTCGAAAACGGCTATGCCATTTGTGTTTTTTATAGTCCGAATACACTTTTAAAGGATTATTTTAATGAGCTTCAAAATAGGGCTATTGACGAGAAAAGAGGTTTTTGGAAGCTGCCTGAGAAAGAGAGGCCCTTTATCAAGGATAGTAGCGGTAAATATATTGCTTCCTACAAGAGAACCGATAAAGCGGCATAATACCTAAAAATAATATTAGTATTTGCAAAGGCCAAGTTGATTTAATTGTCAAAAAGTCCTATATAATGTGGGATTCTATAAGCTTGTATAACTAATCAATTGCTGGGACTCTGGGACTAATTGGATTGGTAGTTATTGTCTATTTCCAGAACTGCAAATTATTTGGTAAGATAAGGTTGAACATTAGCATTTCTCCTTTTAGGGGCATGGGGCCCATAAGGCTCCATGTTTTTTTGTTGCCTAAAAGTCATACTCCATAGACAAAAGCACATTTTGTACCCAGCCTTGATAAAATACTACTGTTAAGCTATTATATTCTGTAGAAAGTACTGAGCTCCGCTAGCATACATAGGAGGGTTCAGAGCAAATATCTATGGAGGCATTCAGAAAATGGATACACTTATTCTCGGAATAGAAAGCAGCTGTGATGAAACGTCGGCTTCGGTTATCAAAAATGGTAGATATATAATGTCAAACGTAATTTCCTCACAGGTTGACCTGCATAAAAAATACGGAGGTGTTGTTCCTGAAATTGCCTCAAGAAAGCATGTTGAACTCATTCTGCCAGTCATTAATCAAGCTCTTGATGAGGCACAAGTAACCCTTGAGGATATTAACGCAATCGGTGTAACCTATGGACCTGGCTTGGTAGGAGCACTTCTGGTAGGGCTTACGGCAGCAAAGGCGATTGCTTTCACTACCGGAAAACCCCTTGTAGGAGTTCACCATATTGAGGGGCATATTGCAGCAAATTATCTTCAGTATCCAGAATTGGAGCCACCTTTTATTTGCCTTGTAGCTTCAGGAGGACACAGCCATATTGTTGAGGTAAAGGATTATAACAAATTTGAAATATTAGGACAGACAAGGGACGATGCGGCAGGAGAAGCCTTTGATAAAATATCGAGAGCTATAGGCTTGGGTTATCCCGGCGGTCCCCTCATCGATAAATATGCGGCACAGGGTAACAGCAGTGCAATAAAGTTTCCAAGAGTGTACTTTGAAGGCGGTTCTCTTGATTTCAGCTTCAGCGGATTGAAAACAGCGGTTCTCAATTATTTAAACAGGCTGGAGCAAACCGGGGCTGGTTTAAACATTCCCGATATTGCCGCAAGCTTTCAGCAGGCTGTTGTTGACGTGCTTGTTAGAAACACAATCGAAGCTGCTAAAATTAAGAGGATAAGCAAAATTGCCCTCGCGGGAGGAGTTGCAGCCAATACCCAATTAAGAAGCCAAATGAAGGAACAGGCAGAGAAGGAAGGTATGGAGGTAATGTATCCGGGTCTGGTTTTGTGTACCGATAATGCGGCAATGATAGGTTGTGCAGCGTATTTTGAATACATTAATGGAAAAAGCTCAGGAATGGATTTAAATGCCGTACCCGGACTTCGATTAGAGTGAGTTATGTTTATTATCGACTTCATTAGAAACTTATCCACAGTTTGTATAAAAAACTAAAAGGCTGGTTTACCAGTTATATTAACGGGTACAGGGAAATGATTGAAATGGTAAAATGTGTAAATTTACCTTGAAAGCCACAAAGATCAGCTGCTTACGGCGTTGAATTAAGTTCTGTGAATAATTATCTGTGAATAATTTCCCGGTTCTGTGGAAATTGCCCGAAATGTTACAGCCAAGAGGATTACAAAACTGTGGATTAATATGTGGATAGTGTGAATAAAATTAATCAAACATAGTAATATTTATTGGGCAATGTAATACGGTAATAAGTTACACATAGATAAGCTTTCCACCCTATGGGGTGAATAACACATAAATAAAAGCTCTCCATCTAGTGGGATGGGGAGCTTCAAAAACTGCACTAACAGACAGGATTTTTGTTAGCTTGTGCCGTCAGTTCTACTTTCCTACTAACATTTTATATTGGTTGTAGTACTCACTGACTCTCTGAACATAGTTCTGAGTTTCGTTATAGGGAGGAATGCCTCCATACTTTTCTACTGCATTAGGTCCGGCATTATAAGCTGCCAGAGCCAGACTTAAATTCCCGTCAAACCGATTGAGCTGATCCTTTAAGTATTGTGTACCACCGTTTATATTCTGCACAATGTCAAAGGGGTCTGATACATTAAGTGAATCGGCTGTACCGGGCATCAGCTGCATCAAGCCCTGAGCTCCCGCAGAGGAAATCGATCTCGGATCAAAAGCGGATTCCTGCTTCATAACTGCTCTAATAAGATCCTTGTCAACACCGTAGCGTTGTGATGCGCTTTCTATTGCCGCATTGATCATATTCATAAGCTCTGTCTGATCTGATGGTATATAGGCTCTGGATTTTGACAGGGCCAATTCTGCCCTCAACACATTATTATTGACAGAGGAGTCGTTATTGCTATTGATCAAATCTAGAATATTATCCAGACTGTCGGAGCCTAACATAGAGGATAGGCTGTCCTTGTTGGTGGAATCCTCCAAGCCTAATATTGCAGCATCTGACAAGTATTTTTCAAAAGGAATATCAGATGTTTCTGAATTCTTATCGGTTAAGCCGGGATCTATTTTAGATAATCGGCTCTCAATTTCAGCTAGCTTTTGATTGAATATTGCATTGATGTCTAAATTCATATACCTCCTCCTGTTCCCTTTATAAACCTATTATAATATAAAAGTCACAGCAGTTATAGCCCAAAATATTCAGGAATAGATGAACTGTAGGATTGCTGTTATTAATATATCGGAATAACTAAGGTTATTCCTTACAAGTTATGAGAAGCTTTTTTGAAAATTTTGAGCAGGCATTTCTAGTATTACCATCATATTCTCTTGCCGAGAACAGCTTGCATTTTCCAAGGTTCTGATTGGTGGAATCCAACTCCACAAGGAAGTATTCACAATGGATGCATTTAAAATTAGTCTGCTTTTCCGCTGCCACTGCAGAAGAGCCTCTATATTTTAAGCAGGAATAATCAGGTGTTACCACCCCATGATATTTACACAAAATGTCCTTTGTCAGGTGCAGTGGTTTGCCTCGTTCGCAGGTATTACAGCATTTTGTCAGCTTCATAAAACAAATCATCCTTTTAAACCCAAAGTTTGTTTACATTATAACAAAACAGCATATAATAGTAAAAAAATGGGAAATATACATTTCTCCCCAATCAAATTAGTAGTAAACAATTGTATATATTTCTTCAAAAACACAAAAATCTAATGTATAATAACCATAAGCAAAATTCGACGATTTTAGGAGAAAATATGAGTAAGCCAAGTATTTTAAGAACCAGATTTATACCCTTTGAGACTGTAGATATATCTAGTGATGAATTATTATACATTGATGAGGGTATTTTAATTACACGATGGAAGGCTATCCGACCAAGAGCTGATATATCAGGGGGAATTTCATACACCTTCTTGAAGGAGGGTATTAAGATCAGTAGATTTTACGATGCCAATAAAATATTCGCCTATTGGTACTGCGATATTATTGATGTAGAGTATGATAAAGCTATTAATCAATATACTCTAATTGATCTGCTGCTGGATGTGAAGTTGATGCCTGATGGAACCATGATGGTGCTTGACGCAGATGAACTGGCTATGGCTCTTGAGCAGGGGCTAATTACACAGGAGCAGGCCTGCAGATCACTGAAAAAGATGGATGGCATCCTGCAGAGTGTCTATAATAAAAGCTTTCCTCCCGCTATATGCATGGAGGAAAAGTACTGGGAAGTATAATAGATATGTGTGAAATGGAGGAGAATTTGAAGGAACTGGACTCAAACAGACTTATCGATTTGCATACTCACAGCCTGGCATCTGATGGAAGCATGAGTCCTTCAGAGCTGGTTCGTTATGCCGGGGAAATAGGGCTATCTGCCATTGCACTGACAGACCATGATACTGTCGATGGTGTTCAGGAGGCCATTGAAGAGGGAGAAAAAAACGGAGTAGAGGTTATACCCGGTATAGAAATAAGTGTTGAGTACAAGCCCGAAATGCACATTCTGGGTTATTTCCCCCACAAGGAAGGCTATACGGCTATCAGAAGGGAACTTGATGCCATAAAGCAGGGCAGGGAGATGCGAAACAGGAAAATAATTGCCAGGCTGAATGAATTGGGCCTTGATATTAATATGGAGGAAGTGAAGCAGGTAGCGCTGGGGGATATTATGGGGCGCCCGCATATTGCCAGAGTACTGTTGACAAAGGGCTATGTAAAATCTATTGATGAAGCCTTTGATAAGTACCTGAGCAGGGAAGGCCTTGCCTACTTCAAGAGGTTTGAGCTAAAGCCCGAGGAGGGAATTAAGGCCATACGAAGGGCAGGAGGAGTCCCTGTTTTAGCCCATCCTGTCTTTTTGAAGAAAGGCTACATCGAGCTGGACGGGCTCCTTGCTGAACTAAAGGGCTATGGTCTTGGCGGGATTGAAGCCTTATACAGTGAAAACTCCAGGGAGGATACCGGTAACTTTCTGAGACTTGCCATAAAGCATGACCTTGTAGTTACCGGAGGAAGCGACTTTCATGGAAGTTTTAAGCCCGGCATCGAGCTGGGAAAAGGGAGAGGGAAGCTGGAGGTGACCTATGAGCTGTTGGATAAGCTTAGAAGGGCTTAGAACTTCTGGAACTTGACCAGAGGGGTACAAGATACCGGTAGCTTTCTCAGACTATAACAGGTATGACCTTGTAGTTACCGGAGGAAGCGACTTTTACGGAAGTTTAAGCCGGGAATTGAAACGGGAAAAGAAGCAGAAATCTGGTTGCACCCTATGTGCTGCTGGATAAGCTTAGAAGGGCTTAGAACTTCTGGAACTTGACCAGAGGGGACCGAGATACCGGTAGCTTTCTCAGACTATAACAGGTATGAACTTGTAGATACCGGAGAAAGCGACTTTTACGGAAGTTTAAGCCGGGAATCGAAACGGGAAAAGAAGCAGAAATCTGGTTGTACCCTATGTGCTGATGGATAAGCTTAGAAGGGCTTAGAACTTCTGGAACTTGACCAGAAACATATGCGGTGGTATAATAGTTTAGGTCAGACGAATACTTAACATGTGAGCCCTTCTTTGATTGAGAGGGTTATTTTTATCTGATGAGTACTATTGTCAGGGAAATACCTTAGGGACAGTTCTGAGGTTTGGCCTGGCGGGAAATTTAGTTTACCTTGGTGCAGTTGATGGAGCTGAGAAGGTTGTTGGCCGGGGATGTTGGCCGGAGGGCCAGGCGGCACAAGGGATATGGTGGTTGGTATGGTAAAGGAAGCATTTAAGGTTATTGCTCAAAACAAAAAAGCTCGTCATGATTACTTCATTGAAGAAACAATAGAAGCTGGTATTGTTCTGTCCGGAACAGAGGTTAAGTCCATAAGACAGGGCAAGCTGAATCTTAAGGAAAGTTATGCTTCCATAGTTGACGGAGAGGTAATACTGAGTGGGATGCATATAAGCCCATACGAGCAGGGCAACATATACAACAAGGATCCTTTACGTGACAGAAAGCTTCTGCTTCACAGGTCTGAAATAAATCGTCTGATTGGGTTGACCCAGCAGAAGGGCTTTACACTGGTTCCAACCCAGGCATACCTTAAAAGAGGTATGGTGAAAATTGAACTTGGGGTTGCCAGAGGTAAAAAGCTGTACGACAAGCGTGATGACATTGCAGCCCGTGATGCAAAACGCGAAATTGATAGACGGCTAAAGGAGCAGCAGAGGTAATTCGTGGAGATAGAGAGTACTCAGTATTTAACCGGCTCCACAGCGAAGTATAACGGTCTGAGTTGCGATAATCTTCCCTTAATGGGTTATAGATAGATCAGAAATATTTGATAAATAAATGTTCTAGTGTACTGGTTTTGGAATTATGCAAACTTTGGTGTTTGACAACTTAATATCTATGTAGTAAGCTTATAAGCCCATATACGCTTAGGCGTATTTTATACATGGGGGCGTAATGGTTTCGACGGGATTGTTGAGACTTGATAAGCGGGTAGAGGATTCTCGTTGGCCTCTTAAAAAACGAGAAACTAAAATTAAACGCTAAAAACGATAATTTC
>JAEZIV010000028.1 GCA_023436515.1 Bacillota bacterium | reverse complement strand
CAATTACCATTGTCAATCTACTCTACTATGGTTATTTAACAATCCATAGTTGATTTAAACTAACTATATTATAATATCGCTGAAGCTTTTTTTCAAATGATTAAGAAAAAATTAATAAATGTAATATTTGTGTTATACAATTTTCAGTTTGTCCAGTGCAGCATGAACCCGTTCAAATAACAATCCTGCCAGAAACCAGGCCGGAGCGTAATCCAGCCTGACAATGCCCTCAACAGCAAATCTGCCAAAGTATTGCCATGGGTAAACATCAAGTATACTTATAATAATTTTCCCTGTTGAATATTCGATTCCCCAAATTATTACAACCCAAATCAAGCCTCTTAGAAATACATTCCATGGGCGTATGATGTCATGCAGCGGTTCCAGGAAAACACCGCATCCGTATATAAAAAACATCCACAGGCTGGTATAAGCCTCCAGGGTAAAATTACCCTTCATTAAAGAGTAAAGCCCTGTCCATACTATTTCCATACTCCAGCCAACAATACCATAAATAAAGAATCGTTTTATCATAATATATATTTTTATCACAAAGAGGTACTTTTTATTTATGAAAAACATAAATTACCTAAAGAATTTTTTTCCAGTTGCACTATTTTTTTATTTTTTCTTTTATTAATGTAAATACTACCAATAGATTTCCCTTTATGTTATTATATCAACAATCGGGAAAAACCCGAAAGTGATAAACTTAACTTAAAGTTACAGCATGAAAGCAATTTGTGGGTATAAATAATACATTACTTTAATTGTAGGAGGAATCATATGTATCTGATTGGAAAAATCAACGTAATATCAGAATTGCCTGATAAATTTAAGAGACTAAACGACATTGCATATAACCTGTGGTGGTCCTGGAACCCCGAGGCAATAGACCTTTACAGGGAGATCGATCTGGATTTATGGGAAAAATTAGGCAAGAACCCGGTAAGGTTTTTGCAGGAGGTTAGTCAAAAGAAGCTTCAAGCCAAGCTTAAGGATGAGAGCTTTATTGAAAGGCTGGATACGGTAGTAAAGGAATTTGATCATTATATGTCCGACAAAACCACCTGGTTTAACCGTCACTATCCTGATCACAGTAATACAAGTATAGCTTACTTTTCGGCAGAGTACGGGTAAATGAGGTTTTACCTATATATTCCGGAGGTCTTGGAGTATTGTCAGGGGATCACTGTAAATCAGCCAGCGATATGGGACTGCCCTTTACCGCAATCGGTCTTTTTTACAAGCAGGGCTATTTTAGCCAGCGAATTAATATCCACGGATGGCAGGAGACCTGTTTTAACACACTAAACACCTCTCAGCTGCCAATACTGCCTGCTCTTACAGCTAATGGAACTCAGGCTGAGATCAGTATTACCTTTGCTGGAAGAACTGTTTATGCAAAAGTATGGAAGGTACAGATTGGTAGAATCAATCTCTACCTTATGGACACTGATGTACCTCAAAATAATCCTGCTGACAGGGACCTAACCTCCAGATTGTACGGTGGTGACAAGGAAACAAGAATACAACAGGAGATTTTCCTGGGAATAGGTGGTATACGAGTACTGGATGCTCTAGGAATCCATCCTACGGTATATCACATGAATGAAGGCCATTCCTCCTTTATGGGGCTGGAGCTCATTAGAAAACTCATTCATGAGCATCACCTAAGCTTCAAGGAGGCTAAGCAGATTGTAGCCAACTCGTCTATATTCACTACCCATACCCCGGTTCCAGCCGGAAATGACACCTTCCCGCTGTATATGATGGACAAGTATTTTGGAGACTTCTGGGGCCAGCTTGGGCTCAGCAGATATGATTTCCTTGAGCTTGGCCTGAAAAGGCCGGAGGATCAGGACTTCAACATGACTGTTCTGGCTCTTTCAATGGCAGGCAGAAAAAATGGAGTCAGCGCATTACACGGTGCTGTTTCAAGAGACATCTTCGGGGATGTGTGGCCCGGTGTCCCTCAAAATGATGTGCCTATTACCCATGTAACCAATGGTATTCACACCCTTACCTGGCTTTCCCCAAAAATAAAGGAGCTTTACGACAAATATCTGAAGCCTGATTGGAAGTCCCGAATTTACAACATATCAACCTTTGAAGCGGTTGACTCTATTCCTGATGAGGAGCTCTGGAGCACTCATGTGGAATTAAAGCACAAGATGATTGGCTTTGTAAGAGATAGATTGAAGGCCCAAAAGCTTGCAAATGGCGAGTCCATGGAAGCAGTTAGGCAGGTGGATTCCTTCCTGGATCCCAATGCACTTACGATAGGTTTTGCAAGGAGATTTGCCACCTATAAGAGAGCTAATCTAATTTTCAGAAATCTTGCAGAATTCAAAATATAATTAATACTCCTGAAAAGCCAGTCCAGATAATTTTTGCCGGCAAAGCACATCCGGCAGACGGTCCGGCCCATGAGGTAATAAAGAATATTAATGACATTGCAAGGCAGGAGGGCTTCCATGGAAAAATCATTCTGCTGGAGAATTACAATATGACCGTTGCCCGCAATCTGGTTCAGGGTGTGGATGTATGGATGAACAATCCAAGGAGACCCCTTGAAGCAAGCGGTACCAGCGGACAAAAGGTATGCATCAACGGTGTTATCAACTTCAGTATACTTGACGGCTGGTGGTGTGAAGGTTATAACGGTAATAACGGTTGGGTTATAGGAGATGAAACTGAGTTTGACAATGAAAACTCACAGGATAATATAGACAGTGAATCAATATACGATACACTTGAAGAGAAAATCATACCACTGTTCTATAAGGTTAATGATAAGGGAATACCAGTGGAATGGGTTAAGCTTATGAAGAACTCCATTAAATCTCTTTCCTGGAATTACAGTACCGACAGGATGGTCAAGGAGTATACAGAGAGAATGTATTTACCTGCAATGGCGGGAGCTGCAAAAATGACCCAGGATTACTGCAACCCCGCAAGAGGGTTAAGTGCCTTTGAAGAACATATGAAGTATAATTGGTCTCAGGTGCAGCTGATTGCCGAAAGGAATATGAGTGATCTTAAGAACTATAAGTCTAACTCAGGACATGAGCTAGCTCTTTCAGTAAATACTCAATTGGGAGCCATTGATCCCTCCAATGTTCAGGTTGAGATTTACTATGGAACATTGGAAAATGGAAAAATAGTTAATGCTCAGGCAGTTGAAATGACTTGTTCCGAAAAGCTCAATGAAGGACTCTATAGGTACACCATAAGCCTTAATATCTCAGATGGTGGGGAATATGCTTATACTTTCAGAGCGACACCACGGCATCCTGACCTAATAAACAGATTCGATATGGGTCTGATCAGATGGGTTATGTAATCCCTATACCATAAGTAAGAAAACTAATAATAGCTGAAGCCAGATTGAGTTCAAAATTGATCCAATCTGGCTTTTTATTATTCGCCTTTATGCTGTCCCGCTCCACTTTCCGCATTTATCTCCCCAACAGGCAACAGGATCATTATCCAGAGTAATCTGTACAATCTCACAGCAGTTGGAACAGCCGGTACATTCCTTGCTATCGGTAATATATGACCCGTTCAGCTTGTCAAAGCCTCGGAAATCTGTCTTCAGAACAGCTTCAGAGTTCTCCCTGGCTAACAGTGCGACTCCGTAAGCACCCATAACATCAAAATATTCAGGAATAATTATTTCTTCTCCGAGAGCCTTTTCAAAGGCCTTAACAATTCCTATATTAGCTGCAACACCTCCCTGAAATACAATTGGAGATTCCAATTTTCTTCCCTTCGCAAGGTTTGCCAGATAATTTCTCACCAATGCCTCGCATAAACCGCCGATAATGTCTTCCCGAGTATGACCCAGCTGCTGTTTATGTATCATGTCGCTTTCAGCAAAAACAGCACATCTTCCGGCAATTCTTACAGGATTGGACGCTTTGAGGGCATATGCTCCGAACTCCTCGATTGGTATACCTATTCTGGAAGCCTGTCTGTCCAGAAAAGAACCAGTACCGGCAGCACATACGGTGTTCATGGCAAAATCGTGGACAACCTTATTCTTCAGTAGTATTATTTTTGAATCCTGTCCTCCGATTTCAATTATTGTTCTAACATCGGGAATTGTCTTTTGGGAAGCAACAGCGTGTGCTGTAATCTCATTCTTGACAACATCGGCACCAACTATGGCTGCAGCAAGCTGTCTTCCGCTGCCCGTGGTTCCTACTCCCTCAATTGATATATTCCTTCCTATTCTTCCGTCAATGTCCCTCAGACCATTTCTAATTGATTCTATTGGTTGCCCCTCTGTACGGATATACTGCTTGTCAAGAACATTATCCTCCTCATCTATGAGGGTAATATTGGTACTTACAGAACCAACATCAATACCCATATAACATTTTATTCTGTTCATCCAATTGTTCTTCCCTTCTCTTCTTAATCAAATCTACAAATGCTTCAATTCTTGTATTAAAACCTGCTTCGCCTGTCATCTCATCCCTTATTACCGTCATAACCGGTATCTCATAATTCTCCTCCACTGCAGGAAGAATGGCCTGTGAGACAATCTCAGGCATGCACCCCAAGGGATAAAGATGAATAACACCATCATAACCGTCTTTTGCATGTACCACAGTATTCCCAATTGTATGATGAGCATGGCCTCCAACCAAACTCCTGATGTATGCCTTGGATTCTCTTACATCCTCGGCTTCTATGGGAAGATGAAGTCCCCTTTTAAGCATATCGTCGATAATCCAGCCACTGACAGTTACCCTTCTCGTGACCTCTACCCCCATATTCCCAAGCTTTCTTTCTATATAGAAATTTGCATAGGGTTCAATGGTGGTGTATATTTCGCCAACAATGCCAACCTTTAGCGGTTTGGCGTTATCCTCTGTCACGAGCTTCTTTAGATTTTTTTCAGTCTGCCTTATAAACCTCAATACCTCTTTGGAGCCCTTTACCTTTAATACCTCAGTCTGAAAATGACGGTATATTTTATCTACACTCCCCGGCTCCAATTGCCGGGCTCTCTTTATTCTTGCCAGCTTTTCCAGACTATCCAGCTGCACCGCCACGTTTTTGGCAGCATTGACCACCTTAGCCACACTGATATAATTTGAGGTTCCGCTGATCCTTTTCACTCTTGAGGCCAGTTCTTTTATCCCTTGCTCAGGCACCTCCAGGGTAATTATATCCATTTTAATCCCTAAATCAGAGGCAGTTTTTTTGAGCATTTCACCAAAGTAACCCAGCTTACAGGGCCCACAGCCGCCTGTTATCAACATGGTATCGGCCCCAAGCTCATGTCCTTGGAGCTTGTTGCCGACAAACAGCTTAAAGGGCAGGCAATGAGCCTCGGCCGTATATTTTGCACCAAGCTCCAGCGTTCTGTTTGTATTAAAGGGCGGCACAACAAAGTCAGTACCGAAATCCTCCAGAAAGGCTTTGGCTACAATATAAGTATTACCTATGTGAGGAAATGTTATTTTCAAGATTACCCCTCCTTAAAATCATGTCCACAAAGGCTTCGAGCCTAGTGCAAAACCCAGCCTCTGCCGAATGCTCGTCCAGCACCAGCTTCATAAAAGTAATATCACTTTCGGTTCTGAGCTTTTT
>JAEZIV010000439.1 GCA_023436515.1 Bacillota bacterium | reverse complement strand
CTTGCCTCTGCAAAAGGTCACTGGGAAAACCTTAAAAGCTGTCTAAGTCCAGAGGAGCAGGAAAACCATCCTGCAAGATATGCACTGGTGGAGCTTGTAAATGTACATGACAAAGGTCTGGTCTTTGAACCAATACATAGAGTTTTGTTTAACGTTGAGCCCGAAGAGCTTATAAAGGAATTTAAAGCCTTCTCCGGCAAGGTCTCCTGTTCTGATAAAGCCTGCTGCTCGGATAAAAAGGTCCATGTATTCAATTACATAACCTCAGCCGGCAAAGGCTCAGTCACTATCGAAAATCCGGTGAGCAACTTAGAGGTTGGTACTTTGCAGATATTCCTGGATAACTACCTGAAGGAGCATCCCCAGGCTAAAATAGATTATATACATGGTGAGGAGGTTGTTACAAAGCTTGGCTCACAGCCGGGGAATATTGGCATCTACCTTCCTTCCATGAATAAAACCGACCTCTTCAAAACTGTTATCCTTGATGGAGCACTCCCAAGAAAAACCTTCTCCATGGGAGAAGCTGAGGAAAAGCGCTTCTATCTGGAATGCAGGAAGATAAGGTAAGTAATGACAGTAAAATAAGTACTTAATAAAAAGGGAATGTCTTAAATGAAATATACTTTCATTTTTCAACATTCCCTTTTATGCTGATATAATCATTTTATTCTGATTGTTTATTATTTCATATCTCATATCTCTGATAATCCGCTCCAGATAATCACTTCCATTGGCTAAAATTCTGACTACTATTCCATATTTATAGGTTAATGAAATACCGGCTTCAATTCCCGAATAGATCTCCAGTCTTTTATACAGCTTATCTATGCTTTCCTCTCTATCCATGCCATCATAAAAATAAGCAAGAGTCCCCTGATGGGAGAAGCCTTCAAAGAATCCTATACCGTCTATCTGTTGTTTGTGAGGCCTAAGCTCCTGATTATCAAGGAAAATTAATTTGTTACAGTAGTATATCCTATTATTGCTCCTGTACCTTCTAAAGCAAAACCTTTCTCCGCTTTTTCCCCTTCCACAGGCTATGATTTCAGAATACAGGTATTGTGAGCCTTTGTGCAGGAAACAACTGGTTTCGGAAATATAGTCGGAATGGGCAAAGGGTATGGAGGGTCTGGGATCAAAGTCCAAGAATGCAGCTTCTCTTACTGTAAGTATATTCTGCTGCCGGCCGCAGCCTTCATTCATCCTATGTATTTTTGTGTAGGATTGCCCCTGCAATGACATGGCTGTGTTTTCTCCCATGTCAATTTCAGTTCTGTAGCTATCTCCTGCCATAACTCCTGCCGAAGCACTCATAACCATAACTTCAGCAATATTATTCTGTTCATTGTAAAAGGGCTTGGCTATCTTTACTGGAGCAGTGAAATAGGAGTCTGTAATTATTGTCTTTCCATTTGATAGAGCGGTTTTAATGTACAGTATACTCTCTGTGCCAAACATATTCTCCAAAATACCACCCCCATTGCTTTATCAGTCCTGCCGGTTATACTCCCTCTAAAAGTACACTGCGTTTTATCCAGTTTATAACTGTATCCAGCCCCTCATTTGTATTGAGATTAGTAAAAACAAAGGGTTTACTCCCCCTCATCTTTCTTGAATCCCTGTCCATTACCTCCAGACTGGCACCTACATACGGTGCAAGATCAATTTTATTAATAACAAGAAGATCCGATCTGGTTATTCCCGGTCCACCCTTTCTTGGTATTTTATCACCTTCGGCCACGTCAATAACATATATCGTAGCATCTGCCAGTTCAGGACTGAAGGTAGCAGAAAGATTGTCTCCTCCGCTTTCAATGAATACAAGCTCTATATCCTGAAATTTATTGGTGAGTTCTTCCACTGCCTCTAGGTTCATTGACGCATCTTCTCTTATAGCAGTGTGAGGGCAGCCCCCTGTTTCAACTCCAATAATTCTCTCTGCGGGTAATGCGCTGTTCTTTATCAGAAATTCCGCATCCTCCTTGGTATATATGTCATTCGTCACAACACCGATACTATATTCACCTGACAGCTTCCTTGTAAGCCTCTCAATAATAGCTGTCTTTCCTGAGCCTACCGGCCCGCCGATTCCTATTTTTACATACCCCATATTACCACTGTTCCTTTCCTTTTCATCATGATTCAAGCTCTATCTTCCCGTTATTTTTGATATTTCGTCACTTCTAGTAGGCTTTGGGTTATAGCTTACATAGACGACTTACATCCATTGTTACAAGACCTTTAGGAAATATATATTCCTTAGGATATATATATCCTTGTGTATAACCGTTCATGCTGCATAGACCTTATATCGAAACCTATAGTGCACAAGCCAAAATCCTCCAGCTTCAGCTCCTTTGCCTTGTTAATTATGTCCTCAAGGTCAGGCTGAGTCTCAAACAGGATTTTCTGCCCTTCCATCTGACTGATAGGTATTAGCTTTGCACAGTTGTTTATTATTGTGGAGGCCGTGCCATAGGAGGCAGCACACATTGCCTCATCCCTCCCAATATCCAAAAGATAGGCAGCTATTCCATAAACAATGGAGTAATTGCTTTCACACAATCCATTCCTGACTGCTTTTATATAATTACTAAAAAAATAATCTCTCTCCAAATTTCCTTCAATTATTTTTATGAACCTTAAACCAAGCTTTATACTGGCATTGCGAAGCTCCATCGGTGCTTTTGACGCAGACAATATATTATTCAGTTCAATAATACCTTCCAAATCCTTTTCAGCGGTGTACTCCCAAGCAAGTCTGATAGCAAGTAAGTCATTATATATATAATTTTGCCCCAGGTAGGTCAGCAGGTACCTTTTTACTTCAGCACTGCTGTTTACCAGCGCCTTCTGCACATAAGTTTCAAGTCCAAAGGAATGAGTAAAAGCACCAATAGGCAGGAGGGGATCACTTATGTGAAGCAGATGCAAATATGAACTTAGCTTAGATTTGCAGTTATCACTATTAACATTATTCTTCAATTAACCGCTCCTTTCATTACGTTTGGAATGGAACCATCCCTTCAACTTCAATGGTCATGCTTATGACTATGTGAGTGATTGTGGGAATGCTGGCTGCGCTCCGAGCCCAAAGGTGATATCAATCTTGCAGAACATTTGTATGCATCAAAGCCGCATTTCTTTAAAGCTTCCAGCAAGGGAGCATCATAGGGTATCAACAGTCTTTCCTCCTGGAAAAACAGCGGTGAATGCCTGTTTCCGATCTCATAGCAGGCTTTTCCCATCAATATTGCGGAGGCAGGCTCAAGAGCAATGCACTCGCACTCGGGGATTTCAACAACAAGGGCCCTGTTTTCCTCAAGCATAAGAATATCACCGTGCTTTAAGTTCCCTTCATTTTTCAGCTTAATTCCGATTTCAAGGCCTTTTTTACTCACCTTGTGGAGTACTTTTTTTGCAACCTCATACCATTCAACCTCTACAAAATCTATATCAAACTCAGATAAATCAATGTTTTCAGGTGTATTGCACACAATACAGTCAATAAGCATTTTTATCCCTCCTATTCTTTATTTTTAGTTAAAACAGAAAATATCTCTGCGCCAGTGAAAGCTTTCCCATTGGTTTACAGGTTATGTGTTCTCCATTTACCGTTACCTCATAGGTTTCAGAATCAACCTCTATCTCAGGAGTATAATCATTCAAAACCATATCCTTCTTTGTTACCCTTCTACAGCCTTCTACAGGTACCAGCTGCTTTTGAAGCTTTAGTGGAGCAAGTATTCCGGATTCCAGAGAAAGCTTCGATACAAAGGTGATACAGCTTGTGCTCACTGCTCTTCCGAATGCACCGAACATGTTTTTGTATAGAACCGGCTGAGGCGTGGGTATGGATGCATTGGCGTCCCCCATCTTACTTGCAGCAATAAAACCGCTTTTTAAAATTAGCTCGGGTTTTACACCGAACATTGCAGGCTTCCATAGTACAATATCTGCAAGCTTACCCTTTTCCAGGGAACCCACGTGCTTTGATATCCCATGAGTCAAAGCAGGGTTAATTGTGTATTTGGCTATATATCTTTTTATTCTTGTATTGTCATTTCGACCATTGTCATTACCGAGAGGACCTCTTTGTTTTTTCATTTTATCAGCGGTCTGCCAGGTTCTGATAATAACCTCTCCGACTCTTCCCATAGCCTGGGAATCGGAGCTCATCATGCTAAACACCCCCATATCGTGGAGTATATCCTCGGCAGCGATGGTCTCGGGCCTTATCCGGGAATCTGCGAAGGCTACATCCTCTCGAATTTTACTGTCCAAATGGTGGCATACCATCAACATATCAAGGTGTTCATCAATTGTATTTATTGTAAAGGGCATGGTGGGATTTGTAGATGAGGGAAGGACATTTTGAAAGGCTGCAATTTTAATAATGTCAGGAGCATGACCGCCTCCTGCCCCCTCGGTATGGAAGGTATGGATAGTTCTTCCGGCGATTGCCTTCACAGTATCCTCCACAAAACCCGCTTCATTCAGTGTATCGGTATGTATGGCTACCTGAACATCGTATTCATCGGCCACGCTCAGGCAGGTATCAATAGCCTTTGGAGTAGTGCCCCAGTCTTCATGGAGCTTTAAACCAATGGCACCGGCCTGAATCTGCTCAATTAGAGGCTCAGTAAAAGCAGCGTTGCCCTTTCCGAAAAAACCCAGGTTCATGGGAAACGCCTCAGCCGCCTCCAGCATCCTGAACATGTTGTATTTACCCGGTGTACAGGTGGTGGCATTTGTTCCGTCGGCAGGGCCGGTGCCACCGCCAAGCATGGTTGTTATACCGCTGTACAACGCTGTTTCAATCTGCTGAGGACAAATAAAGTGAATATGAGTGTCTATCCCCCCGGCTGTGGCTATAAGACCCTCTCCTGCTATAACCTCCGTTGCGGCTCCAATAATTAGTTCAGGAGTAACGCCCTCCATAGTATCTGGGTTACCTGACTTTCCGAGACCAGCAATTCTTCCGTCCCTTAT
>JAEZIV010000417.1 GCA_023436515.1 Bacillota bacterium | reverse complement strand
CAGTAATATGCCTGGGAGCCTTGAAAATGGAGAAATATAGCTACCAAAAGGAAGAGCTGAAACTGAAGAAAAAGCTTAGAAACATGAAGCTTATCGCAACTTCTCTACTAGTATTGATGACAGTGGTATTTATTGTGATGAAAAGGTTTGAAGACAGGGGACTTCTTTTTTCATCAATAACAGCCTTTGCTGAAGCATCAATGGTGGGTGCTCTGGCTGATTGGTTTGCAGTTGTAGCTCTTTTCAGGCATCCCCTTGGCTTGAGGATAATACCCCATACTGCCATTATACAAAACAATAAGCAGAGAATAGCGAAAGCTCTATCTAATTTTGTTGTATCAAATTTTTTTACACCACAGTTGATCAGGGCAAAGCTTGATAAGGCTGGGATATCTTCCAAGGTATCGGAATATATCCTTGCAAACAGAGAGAGCCTAAGCCTAGGAATTACCGGAAAGCTGCCTGTTTTATTGAACTCTGTTATGGGCGATCAAAAAACAAGGGAATATTTCAGCAGACTGGTTTATGGTAAGGTCGCGGAAATAAAGCTATATCCTACATTGGCAGGTGTTTTGGGTCCTGTGGTGGAGGGGGGCTATCATAAACCTCTGGTAAAAGCCCTCTTGAGGGTTACATATAACTATGTGGGAGAAAACAGGGATAAGACAATTCAGATTCTGGCGGGAATTAACAAAACGCTGGCTATGCCCTTTATAGGCGATTTAATATACAAAAAAATACTGGATTTCCTGCTGACACAAGTGGAAGCACTTGATAAGGACGAGGATGCAGAAATCAACAGGCTTATACTCTCGGCACTGCCAAAGCTGCTGGAGGACATGAGAAGTGATGAGGAGCTGATTGAAAAGGGTGAGGAGTTGAAGCAGCAGTTGGTTGCTTCTGAAGCCTTTAAGGATATTTTGGGAAATGTAACCGAAGCTCTTTTAGTCCTGAAGAATTCATACTTGAATAATGAGGAGCAGCTTTATAATACTGTAAGCTCTGCATTGGAGCATATAGTAAAGGGCTTGAATGGAAATGATGAATTGCGTGAGAATATTGATAAGGCTGTAATTGATATTGCCGAAGGAATGGTTGCGCTTTACGGTGACAAGGTGGGTGCGCTAATATATGATACAATGGATGGCTGGGAAACCAAGGATATGGTGGAAAAGCTGGAGGTGCAGGTTGGAGCTGATTTACAGTATATCAGAATAAATGGAACTGTAATCGGAGGTCTTGCCGGTCTGACGATTCACCTGTTGACACAAGTATTTTAGAATTATCCTCAGGTGAGTATGAGGTAATCCTGATAAGTGTTTTATTATAAGGAGGCTAAATGGACAGATTTAAAGCTACAAGAAAAATAGCTTTGCTTGGAATAGGAGCGAATATTGTCCTTCTTTCCATTAAGCTTACTGCTGGGTTTTTAAGCAGAAGCCAGGCAATGATCGCCGATGGCTTTAACAGCGCAGGTGATGTATTTGCCTCGGTTATGACTCTTGTAGGCAATAGCATAGCCAGCCGGCCGGAGGATAAGGATCATCCCTATGGACACGGAAAGGCTGAGTATATTTTTTCCATGATTATAAGCCTGTCACTTATGTTCATCGCCTTTACCATATTTAAAAGCTCTCTTTCTTCCATTTTAAATAATACTGCTTTTAAAATCTCCTGGTTTCTGATAACTGTTGCAATTGTTACAATAGTGGTCAAGCTATCCCTTTTTATATATACAAACCGTGTAGGAAAGGTTCTGGGCAATCTGCTGGTGCTGGCAAACTCGGAGGATCACAGAAATGATGTCTTTGTGACTTCAGGTACTCTATTGGGTATAGTTATGGGATATTTCGGATATACCTGGGTTGACGGGGCTGTGGGTATATGCATATCCCTGTGGATTTTTTATACGGGGATAAAAATATTCATCAGCTCCTTTAAGGTGCTAATGGACACCGATATTGATCCTACATTTAAGGCAAATACCTATAACCTGGTTAAATCAATCAATGGAGTTGACCATATTGACAGTATAAATGCGAAACCCACCGGTGCAGGTTTTATTCTTCTCATAAAGGTTTCGGTTGATGGAGAAATGACAGTGAATGAAAGTCATAAAATAGCCTCCGAAATAAAAGCAAGAGTCAAGGATATCAAGGACGTCAAAGACGCTGTGGTCCATATCAATCCCTGCTAAAGGTATTAACCCGAAAGTACTTAATGTACTGGTAAAGAGTAGTTTATGCTACTGCCTGTGAAAATAAATAAAATATTGTTTAGGAATCTGTCCTATGTGGTAGATATATCTACGTTGCTGTGATTTAGCAATGTTAACTAAATTAATAAATATATAATACATAACGGAGGATTTTTCACATGAAGAAATTTGTTTGTACAGTTTGTGGATACGTTCATAATGGAGATGCGGCACCAGACGCATGTCCACAGTGTAAGGCCCCTAGAGAAAAGTTTATTGAGAGCAGTGAAACATCAAATACTTGGGCAGATGAGCATAGAATAGGTGTTGCTGCCGGCGTTGATGCTGAGGTTCTTGAAGGACTTAGAGCGAACTTTATGGGCGAATGTACCGAAGTAGGTATGTACCTGGCAATGGCAAGACAGGCTGAACGTGAGGGTTATCCTGAAATTGGCGCCTTCTACAAGCTGGCTGCCTGGGAAGAAGCTGAGCATGCTGCCAAGTTTGCCGAATTACTTGGAGAGGTAGTTCATGCTGATACAAAGAAAAACCTTCAATTGAGAGCTGAAGCAGAAGCCGGGGCTTGCAAGGGAAAGAAGGATTTGGCAACAAGAGCAAAGCAGCTTAACCTGGATGCAATCCATGACACAGTACACGAAATGTGCAAGGACGAGGCAAGACACGGAGCAGGGTTTAAGGGATTGTTGGAGAGATATTTTAAGTAAGCATTTGTAAGGCTTACAGGGATTTTATCGGATTTGAGAATACTATAAAAGCGGTGAATATTAGAATAAGCGGCTGTGTACAAAACTGTGTACAGACCGCTTTTTTTTATTTTTAGGCAGTCATACACAGTGCTTTATACACGGTATTATTCCTGAAACTATTATAATAAAGGGTTTGTAGCCACTATTTCTTCATGCTCTTAAGGTAAATACTATAGTAAAGTCAAGACTCGCTGATGTTTTATACGACTGGACTCAACTATCAGATTTAATAAATGATTTTCTAATCAAAAATCAAAGGGCATTTTATGAAGCTTGGGAAGCGTCTAAAGAATATGTTATTGAGACCGTGAGCTACAACGCCTGCAATATCAAATGTCAGGACCATGTCAAAGCTATTGACTAGAAATTTATTACAGCTTATGATTATTATATATAATTTTAATAATCATTTGATATATTGGTTTCGGGATACAATGAATTTTTTGTGGAGATGATTGGTTGAAAATGCGTATAAAAAAGATAGCGATTGTGCTAATAATGACTATGAGTATTGGGCTACTCACATCGTGTAGTAGCATCAGCTCAAACATTACAAATGTTAAAAAGAGCCTGAAAAATGAGGTAGATAACAGTATCACCTCAATTCTTACAAGTGATAATAAGGGACTGACATATGCGTTGACTGCTTACAGCGATGACCTCGAACGGGTAATTGAAGCTGTTGAGGCTGGTGCTGATGTTAATAAGAAGCTCTCCATTTTACATGGTCCTGTAGCCAGTCCATTATGGTATTCCATTCGAAACGGACAGCACTTTATTCCGGCATACCTGCTCTCACAAGGTGCTGACCCAAATTTCGTTAATGACCAGGGCATTTCAATACTTATGTTTACCGTTGGCGCTAATGCTGAATCAGGTATTACTTATGCAAATGCTGAAGACAACGACGCTTATAAAACTCTACTCGATGATAAGTGAACAAAAATCAATTTAAGAGGGAAGCTTGGTTTTACAGCACTTGATTATGCCTGTCGTGACAGTGGAGATTTTGATAAAGTAAACTACTTGATAAGTCATGGAGCAACTATAACGGCTACAACAATGAAATGTGCTATAGACGGATTCACAAATGGTCACTGTGACCCACCTGTACTCCGACTTGTACTGGAAAGCCTCATAAAGCAGGGTATACCGTCCGGACTTGACCCCGAAATCGAGGCATCAATATTAGGCGATTCAAACAGCTTGCTCTCACTATATCATGCAGGTAAGATAAAACAGCAGAACATGCAAGTTGTGCAGTTTTTGACTGCGGCTTTTGGCGATGCAAATACTTTAAAGATACTGACAGCCAACGGTGAAGATTTGAATACTTATTTACATGAGGACACACTCCTAAGCACCGCTAGTAAATATGGAAAGCTTGAAACCGTAGAATATCTTGTCAGCCAGCATGTTAATATTGAAGCTACTAAATCCGGTAATCCATATGATAATACAGCACTCACAAAGGCTATCCGCTTTAATCGCTTAGACATAGCGAAATATCTACAAAAGTCTGGCGCAAGATTTCAGACTTTTGAGGAAACAACCGCACCAAATGCGTTGGAAATTGCCTGTGGGAACGGAAACATAGACATGGTAAAATGGATTCTCGATAGCGGTTACCCTTTGACGACTAGGCAGAAGGTCGGTGCAATGACTCATGCTGCACTAAATGATAGGATATATGTACTTGAATATTTACTTGATGATAAGAGGTTTGACATAAATGCTCAAAGTAATGACGACACTGCACTCGATGGTGCTGCACATTTTGCTAGCCTTGACACAATCAAATTTTTGGTTGACAAAGGTGCAAATGTGAATGGAGGAAAAACACAGTATTCGCCTCCACTAACAACAGCAGTAATGTTTAACCGTGCAGATGTTGTAAAATATCTAATTGAAAAAGGCGCAGATGTCAATTTGGCTGGCATAAGTAGCAATGGTTCAAAAAACTCTAGGCCTTTGACTAAAGCCATTCAAGGTGGTTACTTTGATATGGTTAAATTGCTAGTTGACAATGGAGCGAGCGTCAATTATAAAAATGGCAGGAATGATACCGTACTTGACATAGCAAAGAAAGAGGGCAGTAAGAGAATCTTAGCATATATAGAGGCGGCTGAAAAGTAAATAAGTTGAACTTACCTTAAGAGTTAGTTATTAAAAGCTCACCGAAGTTTTATCGGTGGGCTTTTAGTCCGACTATATCTCGAAGGGAAGCCAGAAACTCTGATGTTAACTGTTCTACTTGGTGCTAAGCAATAAGTAGTACATAAATGCTATACAAATACACTTTTCCATTAGTAGGTATTCTCTATGAATTAGATACAACACGTAGGCTCACATAGAAGCTGTTATTAACGAGAACAAAGAGCTGATTTCTTTGAAGCAAAGAGCATTGAGCTTTTTCGTGGATTTCAGGAGTAAGTATGTTTTGAAAAAGACGGAGGTATTATTATGAAATTAACTTACTTTTTTAAGCCGCCTTGCCCAAAATGCCCATACATACTTGGTAGGGCACATTCCCTTGTAAATCCTTGCCCTCAATGTAAAGAAAATGGCTATCAATTATACAAAAGGTTTTTATCAGAAGATATTAAAGTTCAAGAGTTAGAGTATATTTTCCAGAGCTTGATCAGAAGAAAAGCTGGGGAAGTTTATCTGGAATAAGGGACAATCTAGAAGAAAGAAACATGAAAATAAAAAGTGACTATAAAAACGGCTTTTCCGTAAACAAACTAAAAAGGAAGTATTTCTTATCTCAAAGCAGTCTATACAGGATAATTAAAGATTAAGGATTAATAAAACTGTGTTTGCCAAATGGCAAATGCAGTTTTTCTCATAAATAGATTAAAAGGATAACGGTAAAAAGTCGGGTAGTAGATATGCTATTATTACAATATAACAGAAGGGAGCTGGTGAGATATGGAATACAAAGCACTATTACCATAATCAGACATTGTGGGATAACCTGGTGCGGTCAGCCTATAGACAATGTGTTTGGCATCGTACCCAAGGAGGACTATCTCGATAGTATTAAAAGGATGTTACATATGCACAAGACAATTTGTTGGATAATCCGATGTACTTTGTGCTTAACTTATGTATAGTGTTAGCTTTTATTAAGAACGGTTTGATTTTATCAAAAGAGCAGGGTGGAAACTGGGGCATAGAGAATCTGAATTCCGAATTCCATGCTATTATCAAGTATGCACTGCAATGTTATGACAGTGATGATATAATGCAGATCGATAAAGAAGAAGTAGAAAAATACGGTAACTACATGATGAGGATGATTTTTAGGAGGAATAGTATGCTAGAGATTAGTTATGTTACTGAAAAAGATAAAGACTTTTGGTTTTCACTTGATAAACACCTATCCGAAAGTGAGTTTTTACTTAAGATAAGAGATAAAAGGGGATATGTAATTAAAGAAGGCGATAAACCTATAGGTGTAATGCGATATAATTTATTTTGGGACATTATTCCCTTCCTTACATTGATATATTTTGACGAAGCCTATCGTGGTAAGGGTTATGGCACAAAAGTCATGCTGCAATGGGAAAGTGAAATGTGCAAAATGGGTCATAAGATTGCAATGACATCAACAATGGTTGAAGAAACCTCACAGAACTTTTATCGTAAGCTGGGGTACAAGGATTGTGGATGCCTGATTAAAGACATGCCTCCATTTATAGAAACAATGGAAATGTTTATGATGAAGCAGATTTCTTCCTGAAAGCAGTTGATTTCTAGAAATCAAAAGTAGTTTCTTGACTTCTGTAGAAGCTAGCCACTTTTAATTTTTTATTGACTCTGCCGTTAGGGAAAAGTTTATACTTGTTTATGAAGATATTAAATAATGGCTGATACTTTGAAGTAATGATTATCTGAATTTGGGGGGGATTAAAATGCCGACATTAAAAAAGGTTAGAGATACAATGAAGAAGCAAAAAATCAATTCTGGAATTATGGCACAGATAGACTTTGAAGCCGACTGCAACAATCCGATTAATATTATTTCAATGATTGATAAAATGGATGAGTTGCTGACGAAGGAGCAATGTCTTTCTATTATGGAAAAACAGGGCTGTAGTAAGGGTGGTCAACGTGACATAGACTGTAAGGCATTTGCCTTAGAGCACATGGGTAAAACACTTTCTGAAAAGCTTAGGTTAATATCAGGTGTTCAATATATGATGTCGCCCATTCTAAATGAAGATGGTACAATCACAGTTACATTTGATGACTACCAAAATGGCGTTCACACAGGTAAGAATACCTGCTCCTGTGGGTCAATTAAAAGGCTGAAGCAGCCGTTTTCCATATCGCCTACATACTGCGGCTGTTGTGCAGGGCACTTTTTATATCACTACCAAAACGCTTTGGGTGTAAAGCTGAAATTGAAAGAGATCAACTCATCTCCACTCAATACAAATGGTGAGAAGCCTTGCAGCTTTACTTTTGAAGTTCTCAATTGATACGGAAAGTATAAGCAGAACGTAGTCTCGATAGCGGTTTCGTCTGATTGTTATGTTCAATTTAAATAAGATTGTGGACATCTGACTCTTTAAAAGAGGTAGTGCCGGATAGCACAGGTAAAGAGGGCTAGTATTGGATTTGGTATCCTGCTTCCGTTATGATACTATGGTCTGTAAAGTATGTTGAATTGTACCGACTGACTAAATCGGTTTGGCCTTGTCTTCTGGTTCATATTAGTGAAGATCTGTTATCATTCTACTGGGCACTGTATTGATTCTACTTCGATAAGGCTTTAAACACAGCTGTGATGCTACAGAGTTCACTATGTTGCCAATTGAAGAATCTATGCCTTAAAATGCCGAATTTTCGTAGAAGAAGCTATGTACCCAATTTTCTCTTGTCATATGGAAAGGCCATTAAAGTAATCGAACCGCAGAGTTTGAATAAAAAGCTTTCCCCTCTTGCGGCTGAATTAACAGAATATTATCAATTATTAGAAAAAGCCTCTGAAACAATTCAAAGGCTTTACCGCTGTGGACTATTTTATTTTTTAACTTGAGTTATTTACCAATATAGTCGTGCATATTTGTAAATACCTTCTTCTCAATTCTCATATTCAATGATGGGTCAAGAGGCATTACCTCATACCTTACTGAACTATTTTCAAATAGTATAGCTGTAGTGTAACTTATCGTCATATCTTTTCCGGGTTCACCGTAACTACCGTATGGACTGTTTAGATACTGTTGAAATGAAGTGTCTTCAATCCCGTTAACATATTTCTTCACTGTATATGGTCTGTTACTTCCATCTGGCTGCTGATAAGGGCCGGAGTAAGAAATTCTGTAGTAAATAAAATGTGGGTCATTTGTTACATTTCTTTCGGGGCTTACAAAACTATAGCCTATTGCTTTACCATTTGAATCATAAAGAATTACACTAACAACAAAATCACCACCGGTGAACTTAGTTCCCCCTGCATCGAAGCCGATTTTTGATGCATTAGTCATATTTGCTTTGGTGGTATTTTCGTCTGAAAGAAATAATCTAAATTCATTTTTTGTGAGGTTTGTGGATACTACGCTGAAATATACTGCTTTATGCAACTCGGCAGGGAGCTCGGCTTTGGCAACATATACCATTGCTGAATCGCCTGGAGGTCCATTTAGTTCCGCATAAATTCCGGTATCGAAATATATTATGTCCGAACCCATTTGTGAAATCAGCTTTTCTCCATTAACAAATTTGATGGTAAGGTCGATATAACCCTTTGCAATTGCGTCAGCTGCAACATATAGACTACCTGCCACCATATTTGCATCTTCATCATAAAGAGCTATAGCCATTTTTTTACTCCCGCTTACATATCTGTTAACAACATCACTATTATTTGTTAGTTGCTTCAATGCTTTTGCATCTTTGTCAGGCTTGATGATGTTCTTATACTCATAATAGTTATATGCATTCGTGTAGTCAGTTAATGTAGCAGGTCTTGCCCATATAGTTACATACCTTGCATCAGGGACAGCTTTAATTAAATCCTTAAAGTTAATTATCGAGTTGCCGTCTGATTGCTTTATCAGCTTAACTCTAGCCGATTGCAGCTTAAAACCATACTTGGAAGCAACATCTTTTTTTATTGCTCCGCTGGTAATCAACGATTCAGCAAGTGTTATAGTTGAACCTTTTATATTTGCACTAAGCGTCTTGTAGAGAATGTCAACGCAATCTCCGCGCTTTAGTGATTTTGCCCCTGCCTTGTACTTGGCTACCGGGATAATTCCGAGCTTTTCAGCGTTCTGGAGGACTGTTTTTGATGTAAAATCTCCATTAGCCTTATCGCTGTATTCGAGAGCCTTCATCAAGAAAGAAAGGTACTGTTCGGGAGTAACCGAGTTATTGCTGCCAAAGGTTGTTTTTGAAGTTCCGCTAACATATCCCTTGCTATTAGCATAGGCAATATACTTTGAAGCCCAAGTAGGAACATCCTTAAAAGGATTTTTGTAAGTACTTTTTTGGACTTCTGAATCCTTACCGAGAAGTCTAAGGTAGATAACCACAGCCTCTGCTTTTGTGAGTGATTTGGTTAGTTCAAAGCCTGTCATCCCGGATAAAAGACTAAGGTCTTTCAATGCTGAGGTTTTCTGAGTCTGTGTGGTTGGTGTGGTTGGTACTGATGCAAATATTGAAGTTGTGAAACTGAATACCATGACCACGATAAAAAGGAAAACCAATTTTTTTCGCGTCATAATTTTATTCCTCCACAAAGCTATTCATAATATTTACATTATATCAAGGCTAATACAAAAAAAGAAGCATAAAATGGATTTTTATGTAGACTTGTTTCCTTAACACTGTACACGAGTTACGAAAACCCGATTTGTAGGTAAAGATTTTGTAGAATACTTTATACAAAAGCTTTCACCCATCGTACATATTATCAGTCAAAAAATCCCTGTTCAAAGATGGTGGTATGGTATTTAATTCTGCATTTCAGGTCGGAAAATTAACACTTCAGGATGAATACGGTTTTTACTCTTTGTCTGTGATAAACTTTATGTAAATATAACACATTCTCAATCTATATGAACTTTTTATAGGGCGATTAACAAAGTTATTTCGCCGATAACGGATATTGGGAGGCACTCATTTATTTATCTTTTTACCCGTTATTCGACTCAAGGAGGCTAATATGAGAAAAATATTATCTAAAGTCATGGCAATTGCTTTAAGTTTGGCAGTTCTTGTAAGTGCTGCTATGTTTGTACCCCAACCGGCTTATGCAAATGTGTATGGGCCAGACCGTATTATCAACATCAAAACGCAGAATTCCATACTAAAGGATTATAATAAGGCTTATGCCAGGAATAAAGAGCTGTGGGATGCTCAAAGAACCGATAGTGATGCAATTGAAAAGAATAAAATAGGTACTGATGATAAAGATATCATAGCATTGGCAAAGAAGATCACTGCTTCATCCAAGAATGATTATTCAAAAATGAAAGCAATTCATGATTGGGTGGCTACCAACATTTACTATGACTACCCTGCTTACAGAGGAGAGGTTACTAAAACCGGAGATGTGGTGTCTCCTCAATCTCCAGCCGTTGTATTGGATCGTAAACGTGCAGTTTGTGGTGGCTATGCGGCAGCTACTGTTGCTTTGCTCCGGGCTGTAGGTATCCCAGCTAAAACCGTTAGCGGAGTTGTTTCAACTGATAGCAATGTAGGTCATGCGTGGTCACAAGCTTGGCTAAGCAGCGAAAAGAGATGGGTTATAATGGACACAACCTGGGATTCAGGGAATAAATATGATAATGGTAAGTATACTAAAGGAAGTATGAGAACTAAGTATTTTGATATATCCCTTGGAGAGTTGACTAAAAGTCATTTATTGACTGATACATCAGAGGTATGGAATAAAATTATGTGGTACCCTAATATCAAAGGTCAGCCAAACACATATACTGCTGTTTCGTATATGTCCGGACTGACTTGGAAAAACCCGGGCACAAATCCAGGTTATAAATTTGGCGGCTGGTTTAAGGATCCTGATTTTAAAGCTGCTTGGGATTTTAATAAGGACAAAGCAGCAACAGATGTAAATCTATATGCTAAATGGAATCCAGAAACCTATACTGTAAAGTTTGATTCAAATGGCGGCAGTGCGGTCGCGAGCGTACAGGTGGGATATAACGCAAGGCTCACAAAGCCAAAGGATCCAACAAGAGCGGG
>JAEZIV010000367.1 GCA_023436515.1 Bacillota bacterium | reverse complement strand
ATAGTATACTGTCTGCTTCAGGATGACTCACGGCATTAAGACCTTGAAGTGCAGCCAGAATTTCCTTCTGCTCAGAATCCGACAGCAGGGATTTGTTCAGCACATAGTTATCCAGAAGACTGATCCCGCCACCCTTTCCTTTTGACATATAAATCGGAATCCCAGCCTGGGAGAGTACCTCGATATCTCTATATACAGTTCTTGCCGATACCTCAAACCGTTGGGCCAATTCTCGGGCTGTCACCTGTCTTTTATCTAATAAAATATAAACAATTTCAAATAATCTATTTACCTGCATAAAATCTATATCCCCTCTGCTTACAATTATAGCATCAAATGATGACAACACTATGTCATATTATGCTTTCAGTATTGTAAAAAAGCAAAAAAAGTACTCACTTAAGTGAATACTGATTGTCTTAAATATTTTATAATTATTCTAACGGGTGAAAGTTATATACAGTTAATTAGATTTCACGTTTTCTGTTTCGTATGGCCAGTCATTAATGCCTCCAAGATCATATACATTTGTATATCCCATAAGTGTAAGTACCTCAACTGCAATAGCACTTCTTCTTCCACTTCTGCAATAAACAAATATTGTTGCACTTTTATCAGTAAGCTTTGATGGCGCATCCTGATCAATACTTTCCACCGGCAGAAGAACACTGTTTGGAATGTGTTTTTCATTATATTCCTCTTCTGTTCTTACATCCAGAAGAATTATATTTTCACCCTTATCCAGGCGGGCTTTGGCCTCTTCAGGTTTTATCTCCATGCTGCTTTGCTCCTTTGTTGACCCGGTTTCAACCGATGCCGTATTTTCACTTTCCGGAAGTATACCGCAAGCAGTACTTATAATACCCAAAACAAGTATAATAACTAATAATATTTTTTTCATATTAACCTAGCTTTTCCAGAAACTCAGAGCTTTTTTCAACACAGCCTACACAGGAAAGCTTTTTTAAGCCTTTAATATTGCTGCATTCTAAAGCACCGGCATATTCCAAAAAGTGTTTTTCCAATTCCTCAATTTTTTCCGGGTCATTTTTACCAAGTATATATTTTACTGCATAATAAGCACCACACAAACCCTCAGGCGCTCTTCCACCTCCATATTTTTTAAAGGCTTCCACCAAATCATCATCCAGATCAAAGTCGTCCTTGAATGCACTGATAACTGCCTGTGCGCAATTTAATCTTCCGCATCCGCTCTGACCAGTATAGTTATTTTTTGCTTTAATTGCTGACATTTAAGCTTCCTCCTGAATATAAATATTATTCAAATAAATTTATAAGCATCCTATGTGAATTCTTATATTTTACGTTAAAATACCCCTTGAAGCAACTTTCTCACAATTTTCTTCATTTCCGTCTCCCTTTTCATGTCTTAATGTACAATTTGATATAACCTGCTTACTATACTGTTAACCTCCTGTGTTCCTTAAGTCTTAAATAATATTATAAATAAGGTTAATCATATTTGTCAATCGTTATATTCAAATATTATAATATATTTATATTAGTAGTAGCTCACTTTTGTTACAACTTTTTTTATAATTGATTATTTGATATTTTTAAGCACAAGGTTTACAATTGCTATAGAAAAGGAGATGACAACATGAGCTGGATAAAAAACAACATTGCAGGAATTTTATTTTCACTACTTATAGCACTAATAGCAACATGGCTTGGAAGCCTTTTCCCTATAGTTGGAGGGCCTGTTTTTGGAATTTTGATTGGAATACTTATTAATAATTTGTTTGGAAAGCCCACTAAAACAGCTATGGGCGTGAAATTCACTTCTAAAAAAGTACTTCAATATGCAATAATACTTCTTGGAGCCGGACTGAGCCTTACTCAGGTATGGAAAACCGGAATGGAATCCTTCTACGTTATGGTAGTAACCCTTATATTTGCTTTTATATCAGCATATTTATTCGGAAAACTATTAAAGGTTCCCTATAACCTCACTACGCTTATAGGTGTGGGAACGGCAATATGCGGGGGTTCAGCCATAGCAGCTGTATCGCCTGTAATTGAAGCTGACGAGAAGGAGGTTGCCTATTCCATATCTACTA
Source organism: Bacillota bacterium (assembly GCA_023436515.1). Taxonomy (GTDB): domain Bacteria; phylum Bacillota; class Clostridia; order Acetivibrionales; family DSM-1351; genus Ruminiclostridium. Next base: position 6,090 of record JAEZIV010000367.1, on the reverse strand, counting down.
TTTTCTTTTTTAACATAATTGCAGTATTGGTATTTCCGCCTCTGGGCCATCTTCTGGGCTTTTCGGATAAAGCTTTTGGTCTGTGGGCAGGCACCGCCATAAACGATACCTCCTCTGTGGTAGCTGCAGGGTATGCTTACAGCAGCACAGCAGGAGCATATGCGACCATAGTGAAGCTTACCAGAACTACAATGATTATTCCTATATCATTAATATTTGCCGGGATTACCGTTTTTAAAAAAAGAAGGGCCGCAAAGTCTCAAGCTTCAGTAAAATACAGCTTTAAGAGCATATTTCCCTGGTTTATTATAGGCTTCCTGCTGGCATCACTCTTACGGACCTTGAATATAATTGGTTCCGATGCTGCTTCCTACATTTCTTCAGCAGGAAAATTTCTGATTGTTATGGCCCTGTCTGCAGTAGGGTTAAGCGCCAACTTCAAAGATATGCTAAAGACTGGCTTAAAACCACTTTTGCTTGGTTTAATAGTATGGATCACTGTTGCTGCCGGAAGTATAGGAGTACAGTTGTTAACAGAATAAAATCATGTTAATTTGTGACTATAATGTATATAGGTTTAATTGCTCAACTTCAAGTCGAGGTGGATATGTATCAATTATTTTGGCTGATACCATTAGGTTTTTTTGTTGGCGCTTGGTCGGTACTAGAATTTTAGTTATGGCATTTACTTAAAGAACTTTTATGATTTTAAAAATAGTATTATAATGAGTATAACAATACATAATTCAATATAAAGGAGTAAATTCATGAACAAATTCATTGAGGTCAAACCAGAAAATTTTCAAGTAAGTCCATTTGAAATGATTGGTAATGAGTGGATGCTTATTACTGCAGGAACTCCTGAACAGCTTAATACAATGACAGCCTCCTGGGGTGGCCTGGGGGTTATGTGGGCAAAAAACGTATCCTATGTTGTTATACGTCCTCAACGTTTTACAAAGGAGTTTATTGACAGTATCGACTCCTTTTCTCTTTGCTTCTTTGACAGCAGCTTTAAAAAGCAGCTAGGATATCTTGGTACAGTTTCGGGAAGAGACGAAGATAAGATTAAAAATGCACAGTTAACAGTTTGCTACGAGGATGGAGTACCATACTTTGATGAGGCTAAGACAGTCATTATCTGTAAAAAGCTCTATTCACAGGAATACAAGCCTGAATGCTTTATTGATACAGAGCTGGATTCAAAATTTTATGCGGCAGCTGATCACCACACCCTATATATTTCAGAAATTTTAAAGATTATGAACCGCAAATAAAAACAGCGTCCCGTCTGACACAGGCATTTGCCCAGGTCATCACGGGACGTAGCTTTATTTTAGTATCTTCTCAATCTCACTCTGAGGTAGAGGCCTTGAAAAAAGATATCCCTGAATTTTATCACACTCATATTTTCTCAGATAATCCATTTGCTCTTCATATTCAACCCCTTCAGCAACCACAGCCATTCCCATTGAACGGCCCATTTTGATTATATGTCTGGTAATAGTTTTATTTTCAGACATTACAGATATACTATCAATAAAGGTCTTGTCTATTTTTAAGGTGGAAATGGGGAGTTGTTTCAAATAACTAAGTGAAGAGTAGCCTTTCCCAAAATCGTCAAGTGCAATCCCCACTCCCTTTTCCCTAAGTTCGGTCAATCTGCTGTGAACTATATCAAAGGATTCAATTAGAAGGGTTTCGGTTATCTCAAGCTCAAGCATGTGAGGATCAATTTTGAAGTATTCAAGAATTTTTAGAACCTTACTGCTAAAATCAGCCTGAAAAATCTGTAAGGTTGAATTATTCACTGACATGGTCAAATGCTTAAGTCCTTGCCTATGCAAGTGGCTCAAGAAATCACAGGCCTGAACCAGCACCCATTCACCCAATTGAATAATCATACGTGTATCTTCAGCAACCTTAATAAATTTCATAGGAGAAACAAAACCCAGCTCAGGGTTATTCCATCTCAAAAGCGCCTCAAGCCCGGATACTCTGTTGCTCTTCAGGTCAAGCTGAGGTTGATAATAAAGCTGAAACTCATTATTATCCATCGCTGTATGAAGGTGCTTTTCAAGCGTCATTCTCTCAGCGAAATCCTGATTCATACTCACATCGTACATTACATACCTGTTTTTGCCGCTTTCCTTTGCTTTATACATTGCTATATCGGCTGACTTGATTAGCTCGTCTATTCTGTTGCCGTGTTCAGGATATAAAGCAATACCAATACTTAAACTTACAAATAGCGCAATATTATTAACAAAGAACTTGTCCTTGAAGCTGAACATTATATCCGAGGTTAATTGCTCAGCTCTCTCCCTTCCTGTGGCTTCAGCAAGTATTATAAACTCATCTCCGCCCAGTCTGTAGAGAGTACTGTTCTCGAAAAGATCCAGTGCCAGTCTGTTACTTGCTTCCTTGATAAGCTGATCTCCAAAATCATGTCCCATAGTATCATTTATATATTTGAAGTTATCCATATCTATAAAAAGCAGTGCGGCCTCTTTTTCGTTATTTCTATTAAGGATTTTGTTTGCATCATCAAATAAGGAGCGCCTGTTGGGAAGGCCTGTCAAAACGTCATGCAACGCAAGATATGTATACTTCTCTTCACTCATTTCCAGGTCCATTTTTACTTGTGATATCTCATTCAGCTGAGCTTTTAGCTCCTCATCTGTTGCAACCAGCTCTTCATAGGTTTGCGTTAATTCTTCATTGCTCATATGAAGTTCTTTTCTAATTCTTCGAATTTTTTTGATATAGACTAAAAGCATAAGAACAAATGTGATTAATATCGTAAAAGCTAACAGCACTCCTAGTACCAAAAGCTTATAGGTTTCAAAAAAAGAGAAGGGCTTGTTAATTATTTCCGAACCCCTGGGAAGCTTGTTTATTGGTATCTTAAATCTAACCAATTGCTTATAGTCAAAAACCTTTCTGAAGGCATTCGGATATAATACCCCTATTTTGCTGACCTTTTCGCCATTCAATATACGCAGGGCCAATTCTGCTGCATAATTACCATTAAGCCTTCCGCTCACCATATTGCCCCCGAGGGCACCGTTATTCAAGCCAAAATCATATAAATGGTATAAGGGGACGGTACTATACTTGCTGATTTCCTTAGCTGCAAGGTTAAAATCTATTATATTGCCATTTACGTCACTATAATAGGTGGCAAAAAACAGCATGCTTGTCTCATCAAGTTTACTCACCTGATCCAGAAGGTTACTGAATGTCAAATTATTCAATTGGATAATATCAAGTTCAGGGAAGGATAGCTTTATTTTATCAATAATGATTTTGGAGGTTGATACGCCACTTTCTGTATTATCATTTATCAGATAAATTTTATTGATCTTAGGATTGATTTTTCGTGCAATATTAACGGTTTCACAAGGATCTATTTCCTCAACCACACCTGTATAATCTGAGTATCTATCATCAATCTCAAACAGCTTGTCCTGATTTACTCCGGAAAAAACTATGGGCGCATTTGAAAACAAATTTTCTCTATTTTTCAGTGCAAAATCCAGAGCAGCATCATCCGTTGTTATAATAAGGTCTATTTTCTTGCCGCTGTACTTGTATAGATAATAATTGAAAAGTGAATTTAGGTTGTCTTGGAAAGGGTAGTTTTTCCAGTCCATATACTCTACATAGATGGCACAATTATCATTTGACTTAGTTATGGTATCAACTATGCCGGCATTCTGCTCACTTGTCCATTTTGTGCCTTCATTGTAAGAGTGCAAAATAAGCACAGATTTCTGCTTTTGAATTTCTATTGCGGAAACCGGATTGGATATTGATACTATTAAGCTTAGTGCAAAAACTGCTAGTAATAATCTTACCCAAATTTTATGCATCATAAATTTTGTACCTCGAACATTAATTTATTTAGTTTTGAATGCAGCATTTGACATGATATTTTAATTCATTATACCATAAATTTCTTATTTTAAACACATTTGTAACATAGGGTGTTATTTTGTATAAATAATTCTGATAATCCCCCCTATTGTACTGCTCTAATTCCTGTGCTATCATAAAGTAAAATTTAAGCAATTAACCGTAATCGGAGGACTTATGACAAGCATTAAAAGTAAACTTTTAAATAGAGATTCCCTGGTATATATATTTACATTTATCATTTCTGTGCTCTTATTACTGGTAGGTAACAGAATAACAACGAAGGATCTGAACTTATTTAACGGGGCTGAAGGCATACAAGCAAATAAAGCAAAGGTTATAAAAATTATAAGTACAAAGGAAGTTGAGTATGACCTGGGCGGTGACACTCCTGATGTAGGAAAAGAAATAACTTTCTCTGCAAAGGTTTTATCCGGTGAAGATAAAGGAACCGAAATTGAAGCTTTGCAAACAATTGATCCCTTTACAGGAGCAAGTCTAAAAGAGGTTGAGCCTGGGGACAAGGTTATCCTCTACCGTTTAGATAACGAAGGTGCCGAACACGAATGGGTACTTGGAGAATACCTTAGAACTGACGTATTGCTTATCATGGGAGCAGTCTTTTTATTTTTTCTCGTAATATTCGGCAGATTTAAGGGTTTCAATACTATTATATCCCTCGCAATGACCTGTACGGCTATATTCGCAGTATTCATACCGGCTGTTCTCCAGGGCTTTAACATATATTTCTGGTCAATTATTACTTGCATGTTCATTATAGTAATGTCCTTCCTGATAATCTACGGGGCTAATAAAAAGAGTTTGTCTGCCGCTATTGGCTGTCTTGCAGGAATTCTTGTATCGGGCATCCTCACAGTTGTTATGGACAAGGTATTGAAGCTTACGGGCTTGGTAAGCGAGGAGTCTCTATATGTAATACGTGTTAACCCTACAAATCCAATTGACTTGAGAGCTATTATATTTGCTGCTATTCTTATTGGAGCAATTGGCGCTATCATGGATGTATCAATGTCCATAGCAGCTGCTCTTGCCGAATTTAAGGAAAAGCTGGAGTATACTCCTTTCAGTCTCTTGATGAAATCAGGTATGGCAATTGGACGTGACATCATGGGAACTATGACAAACACATTGATTCTGGCTTATATCGGAAGCTCCTTATCAGTCGTATTACTGGTGGTTTCCTATAACAGCTCTATTCTGGAGTTGATGAATAAGGAAATGATTGTTGTTGAAATTTTGCAATCACTGGTGGGAAGCTTTGGTATACTGGTGACTATACCAATGACTTCTCTCGTTTGTGCATATTTCTTTTCTGAGAAGGCGAAGGGAAATACCAAAAGACCAAAGTTGTCTGATACGTATGATTCTTCAGATGAATATTCCGATGGCTGGAGATAGTCTGTCGCCTTACTACTGCCATATATTTTCAATAATCAAAAATACCTCTTTGGTACAAAATAGAATAGTAGCTTGATAAGCTGTACTTTCCAAAGTTTTAACTTTTAAACCATGCTAACTATTTATAGCCATCATATGGCAATGGAGACTTTATGTTTATACCTAAAAGAGTTATTTTTGAAACCGGCTCCCTGGACTATCCGCTAGGCAGAGAGCTTTATACAAGCTTTAGGAAGGATAATATCCATATAATCGAAAGCTCAATAAATAAAGTCAAAAGTAATATACCCGGAGACAGCGTTGCCGAACTATATAAGAGCGGCAAAGCCACCTTGGTGGTGGGTGTAAAAAAGAGCCTTAGCTTTCAAAGCTGTAAGCCCTCCGCGCATTATCAGCTTCCTTTGGTAAGCGGCTGTATCGGACAGTGTGAGTATTGCTATCTTAACACCCAATTAGGTGACAAGCCCTTTACCAGAATTCATGTCAATCTTGAAGAGATACTAGATCGAGCTGATAAATATATAGAACAGCGACTGCCGGAAAAAACTATATTTGAAGGTTCTGCAACCTCAGATCCCGTACCGGTTGAGCCTTATACCAAGGCCTTACAGAAGACTATTAATTTTTTTGCTGATAAGAAGAATGCAAGCTTTAGATTTGTCACTAAATACACTGATGTAGATAGTTTGCTTAAGCTGGAACACAAAAATCAAACCGAAATCAGATTCAGTCTGAATACTCAAACAATAATAG
>JAEZIV010000340.1 GCA_023436515.1 Bacillota bacterium | reverse complement strand
GCCCACATCTGATGCTGTCCAACCTCTGTGGTTATAACAGCATTTCCGTCGGTCAGCTCATATAGCCGCTCAACAATGTATTGTGGACGGAGTATCTCCCCTGATCTGTCATACTTTAACGGATGCTTTTCCTTCCAGCTTTTTATCTGGTCAATCCATTCTGTATCTTTTTTAGTTTCAATACCCTCTATGATAGTCTGCAATATTTGCTGTATGTTTCCAACGAGAGGATAGTTTACACTTATGTTTTTACCTACCTCGGCTGAGTCAACATCAATATGCATGATTTCAGCACCAGGAGCAAAGCTTGACACCTTGCTGACTATTCTATCACTGAAGCGGTTCCCGATGGCGATAAATAAATCGCAGTTATGTACTGCATAATTGGAGGTTTTGGTGCCGTGCATTCCCACCATACCCATAAAAAATTCATGAGTCCCCGGGAAGGTGCCCATACCCATAAGAGAGGTACTTACCGGAATGCAGGCAAGCTCAGAAAGCCTCCTGACTTCCTCCTCTGCACCGGCTATGCCCACACCTGCCCCTGATAATATAACAGGTCTGGAGGCCTTGTTTATGGCCTTTATAGCCGCGTCAAGCTCCTCTTTGCTTATATTAGGATACTTACTTGATACATAATCGTTTTTAGCAGGACTTTTTGGTATATATTCAACCTCAGCTGCAGTAACATCCTTGCAGACATCAACCAACACGGGACCCGGTCTGCCCTCTCTGGCTATGGCAAAGGCCTTCCTGATTGTTTGAGCAAGCTTTGTAACATCCTTAACTATGAAATTATGCTTTGTTATTGGCATAGTTATCCCGGTAATATCCACTTCCTGAAAGGAATCCTTGCCTAGCAGCCCGGTTGGTACCTGACCGGTAATTGCAACCATGGGTACTGAGTCCATATAAGCAGTGGCAATACCCGTAACCAAATTTGTAGCACCGGGTCCTGAGGTTGCAATACATACACCAACCTTGCCGGTTGCTCTGGAATAACCATCGGCTGCATGGGCTGCACCCTGCTCATGGGAGGTTAATATATGCTTTATTTCATTTCTGGCTCTGTACAGGGCATCATAGATTATGATAGCCTGACCTCCGGGATAACCGAAAACCGTGTCAACGCCCTGTTCTTTTAGACATTCTATAATAACGTCTGCTCCGATCAATCTCATCTAATCACTCCTACTATTTCAAATAAAACTAAATCCTGCTGTATATGGTAATACATAAGGCAAATTCAGGCACATAAATATCCGACCCTGCCATTTCAGTGGAAAATTATTTAAGTACCGCTCCTGTACTTGCAGAGGTTACAAGTCTTGCATATCTGCCCAGGTAGCCGGTGGTTATTTTCGGTGCTGGTGCCGACCAGCCGGCCTTACGCTTATCCAGCTCTTCCTGACTGCACTCAATACTGAGCTTTCCAGCAGGGATGTCAATGTTAACAATATCCCCTTCCCTGATCAGTGCTATAGGTCCACCCTCCATTGCTTCGGGTGATACATGCCCTATGGAGGCTCCTCTGGAAGCACCCGAGAATCTGCCGTCAGTTATAAGGGCAACACTGCTATCAAGTCCCATACCGGCGATTGCCGAGGTTGGTCCAAGCATTTCTCTCATTCCCGGTCCACCCATTGGTCCTTCATAACGAATTATTACCACATAGCCCTCAACAATCTTTCCCTGATAGATTGCTGCGATGGCTTGGTCCTCGCTGTCAAATACTCTCGCAGGTCCCTTATGAACTAACATTGCTTCAGCAACAGCCGATCTTTTTACAACTGCACCATCGGGTGCAATATTTCCTCTGAGGACTGCAATTCCCCCCGTAGCACTGTATGGCTTTTCTATATCCTTTATTACGTTGTAATCTTTAACCCTTGCATCCTTAATATTTTCTCCAACAGTTTTACCTGTGGCAGTGATCAAATCCAAGTGGAGCAAGCCCTTCCTTGACAGCTCCTTCATAACGGCCTGTACTCCCCCTGCCTCATAGAGATCCTGAATGTGGTAGTTTCCTGCCGGTGCCAGCTTACAAAGATTTGGAGTTTTTGCACTGATTTCATTAATAATATCAAGATTTATCTCCATCCCTATTTCATTTGCTATTGCAGGCAAATGCAGCACAGAGTTTGTTGAACAGCCCAGTGCCATATCCACTGTCAGCGCATTTTCAAAGGCCTTTTCTGTAAGAATATCAGATGGCTTTATATCCTTCTCAACAAGCTCCATGACCCTCATACCTGCATACTTTGCAAGTCTGATTCTCTCTGCATAAACTGCCGGGATTGTTCCGTTGCCGGTTAGTCCAAGACCCAGTACTTCTGTAAGACAGTTCATAGAGTTTGCAGTAAACATTCCAGAGCAGGACCCGCAGCCCGGACAGGCAGTATTCTCTAATTCGTCTACCTCTTCCTTTGTTATCTTTCCGGCTTTATAGGTTCCCACTGCCTCAAACATGGTGTTTAAATCCAGCTGCTTCCCATTTCTAGTTAAGGATAGCATGGGACCTCCGCTTATCACTATTGAAGGCACATTAATTCTAGCTGCAGCCATCAGCATACCCGGAACAATTTTGTCACAGTTTGGAATAAAAACCATACCGTCAAAGCTGTGGGCTTTACCCATAGCCTCGCAGGAGTCCGCTATAAGCTCTCTGGTGGCAAGGGAATATTTCATTCCAATGTGCCCCATTGCAATACCGTCACAGACTCCAATGGCTCCGAATTCTATAGGCGTTCCGCCTGCCATTCTTATGCCCGCCTTGACAGCCTCTGTTATTTTATCGAGATTGATATGTCCGGGGACAATTTCATTCTTAGAATTGCAAACTCCAATTAATGGTCTTTCCAGCTCCTCGTCGGTATAGCCCATTGCTTTAAAAAGTGCTCTGTGAGGAGCTTTCTCAATACCCTTTTTTACGACATCACTTCTCATGTAAACCTCCAATCCGGCGTCTGTAAATGTAAATCCTTTAGCTACAATTTACTTGTAGCTCCAGACCCGACAAAAAATATGGGAAAGATAATTATTTTTCATATAGAAACATCAACCATTTATTTCATAAACCTCAATACTAATTGCTGCTATTAAAACAATAGCCGGGATAATACTGTCCCAGCCTAATTAACCTTATTTTACTCTTATGCTTAAATTGTGTCTATACTGTAGCCTGAAGTAGATAAAAAACATGAAAACTTAAGAAGGTGAGAGGAGAAAACATTAAGGAAGGCTTACAATGCTAAAAGTATGACTCAAGCAAGAGATAATGCTTGAATATAAACATTATCTCTCGACTGTATTTGTAGGCTCCTCCTGTGGCGAAATAAAGCCTACTATAAAATTGTTCTGATAAAAATAACCCGCAAAGGTAGAAGTCTGTAATGAATCTATCACAGGAGAGAATTTTGGAAATGCGCTGAATAGCACCAGAAGCGCACACAGAATATATACTATAAACACACCCTCTATAGCGCCCAGAACAAGCCCGCCTGCCTTGTCAAGCTGCTTGAAAACAGGCAGTCTTGCAATTGCCTTAATAAGAAATCTTAGAAAAATAAGTCCGAATCTGATTATTACATAAATAAGAATCATACTTAGAATATTTATTACAAGCATTGCAATCTCATCTGCTATAGCATCAGTTATTTTTTGAATGCCCAATATATCTTTTCTGACGATATTCTCCAGCATGGCCTCCTTAATGAAGCCAGGCAGCTTGAGACCATCTATAATAGATTGAGCGGTCCGCTCTTGAAGGGAGGCGCCATCCGCTGACTGCTGTTTTAGTATGCCGTTAATTACAGCAGTTTTCGTGTTTGTAAATATTATGGTCTTTTGAAGCATAGCAGATAAAACGGGGTAGAACTTAATAGCAAAAATCACAGATAGTATATAGGAGCCCAGTCTGAATACCGAGTAAAGAAACCCGTTCCTGACACCGACCAATGTAAATATAAGAATTATTAATAATACTCCAATGTCCGACCAGTTCATTTGTATTCCTTTCAGGCAGATTATCTTTTCATTTGATTTCTACAAGTGATATATTTCCCCCTGTAATTAGAATGGTTTTATTGCTGCCTACCATGTAAGCATCCTTTATCTCGTTGCGGGCAATATAGTGACCCAGCTTTTCTCCCTTTAGTGAGTATAGGTATATACTTCTCTGAGTTCTGAGCATAAGCCTGTCCTCATACAAGCTCATTCCACTTATGCTCTCAGGCTGTTTAAAGCTATAAACCTCTTCTCCCTTGGTATTGAGTATAAGCACCTTCTGGGCAATGTCTCCTCCGGAGTCGGCAAACTTTCCTGCCAGAATAACATATTTATTGCTGTCGGGAGCAACACAGAAAATTGATTCCGCACCTTTTCTCCATAGCTCCTTACCCTGCCCATCCATGAATACTGCGAGGTTCTGTCCTACGGCAACCACGTTTTTCCCAACAGCAATTGTCACAGGGAATACATTTTCACTTATGCTGAGTGTGGCATAGGGCTTCTCCTCATATACACTGTTAAATTCAAACTCTGTCCCGGCTTTAATACTTTTTGTTATTACTTTATTTATAAGAACTCCCTCACCCTCATTGAGAGACTTGGCGCCAAGTACAATATCCTCTGCACAGAACTTTTTATATACGTCTGCACCATTCACATCAAAAACTAATACTTCAGTTTTATACTCCTTGGATTGTGTTACTATTGTACAATAGCCCTCCTCACTTACATCGGCGTTTATTATTTGATTACCGAGTTTTTTTGTCCAGAGCTGAGTTTTGTCTTTGAAAAAGAAAACATCCCTTCCGGATATGTCGATTATGGCCATGTACTTTTTGGATGTTCTGAGCACCGGCCTTGTCAGGGTAAGGGCCTTCTCCTTTAGAAGCTTTCCGGTTTTATCATACCACTTTATACCATCTCGCGACAGCAGGATGGTATTTCCCTTGTATACCTTACAATCTGTAGTACCATCCTGTGAAAAGGATATATCTGCGGAGGCTTCACTTAGTGGCTTCTGAATATGCTCCCTTGCGTATGCCACAGCTTCCCTAATATTTAAATTTTCAAATTCATAGCCTATGGTTTTCAGGTAGACGGCAAATGACATGACAGAAACGGCAATTATTAGTAAGAAGAAGGTTAATACACCAACCACAGAGTTTTTTCCTTTAGCACTGTTAGCTTCAGCTTGAGTAGTCATCTTAAATGTTTCACCTCTGTTTTTCCTTTGTACACATTACTGTCAAATACCGGACTTCATAAGCAGGTATGCTTCTTTGGTACAAATCTGGTATTTTAGGCAGTATTATTATACCAAATTGCCATTTTAGTGTCTATTGAACTTTTGTCCTATTAGTTTTCGGTCTGGAGCTAATTGCCTTTTAATACCTTTGATCTGATAAACTGAAACAGAATAATAAACATTAAAAACAAACCCAAATATCCGAATACCGGGTATAGCGTTGAGATAAGCCCCGAGAACCCGAAGGATGACATTGGTATTACTAGAGCACACAGTACAACTGCAACTGCCCTGTAGTTTACCCTCAGCTTGGTGCTGATTCTCTCGGTAAGACAAAAGCCTGCTGTCACAGCTGAGGTATACATAGCAAGTATTAATATAATACTGTATATATTTGCCAGGAGCCTGCTGTTGTTTTGGATTATTCCCAGGACTGGTATCTCAGATATTATTGATTGAGGATAGAAGGAATAGAGTGCTGAGTTTATCACAATTGCTGTGATACACAGTAAACCTCCGCCCAGTATCCCTCCCCATTTGCTTACTCTCTCGGTCTTTAGATAAGGCAGCATGCGGGACATTAGTACTGTGGAGAGTATGGAGTTATAGCTTACATATAAAACAGCCGAAAACACCCAATTATCTGTTAGTACCCTGACTTTACCGGATATGCTGAATACCGAGGTATCCTTTGAAGCAATTATGTAAAAGCCTATAAGAATTATTCCAATTATTAATAAGGGGGATATAAATGAGCTTATTGCAATGATTCCTTTAATATTAGTCATTATTGCAAGTAAGGTTGCAGCAGCGCTAATAACAACACAGTACCTGAAGTCCATTCCGGTCAGTTCCATTAGGATGTTCCCAAGACCAGCCACCATTACGCACATTATACAGGACATAAACAGCATTACAATAAATTCTACAAGCCTCCCGATAAAGTAGCCCGTCATGGGAAACAGGAACTCATCATAACAATTGATACGTTCAGAAAACACCTTATCCAGAACTATATATCCAATTAGTGAAAATAGTAAGCCGGCAAGTACTATTCCAAAGAATCCACCTGCATAATACATGGAAAAAAACTGTATTATTTCCTGTCCCGATGCAAACCCGGCTCCGATAATGGTTGCCATATACAGAAATGCAACTTTTAGAATATTCCCTAATTCTCCTTTAATCAAAAAAAGCAACTCCCAACATAGAATATTTTGAATTATGGCTCCAGAGGTATTGTCCTCTTAATAATTCTCTTTATCATTCTATGAGGGAGTCGCTTATGACATTACATCAATTAATTCGTTATAACAGATATAGCTTACTTAGGCTTTCAGCTTTACTTTCCTGCCTTGTCCAGTGCTTCCATCAGTAGCTTATAGGTAGGCTTTAAACTATCCTCTTCCTGAAGCTTGGCTTTCAGCACTATTCTGTTGGTGAATACACCGTTCTTCATTGCGTAGTAATAATATTCGTCCTTTGGTATGAACTCTATTAATACGGGCTTTGAGTCTGTCTTCATATAGTATTTAATTGTTATCTCAGGATTTCCGGAGGGAGTAAGCCCGGTTTCGTACCTATCAAAGGTTATGCCGATCATACCCTGGTAGAAGTTTCTGAAGATGGACTTGTCCTTATCATTCTTCATGTTTGCTTCTTTTCCGTCTACCTTGAAGGTGTCCTTATCCGAATCATCCGGATCAGTGTTTATTTCGGATACCGTTGTCTTTCCGTCCATGGTTAATTCAACCTTGCTTACGTCCTTGATATTTGGAATGAATACAAAGGGATCAACCAGGTCACTGAACTTCATATCAAGAAAGGTTAATGGTGAAATATCAATGGTAAATACACTTTTTGAATCAGAGAGCTTTGCATATGCTGTATACCCCTTATCAAGCTGCTTACCAACCAACACCTTCTTTGTGGTTTTACCATCACTATATTCTAGTGAATAACGTGGCTTATCCAGGCCGTATTTAGCCAGATCAGGATTATCATCAACAATGTCCCATATCTCCAATTGAACAACGGCGTTTGCCATTTTTTCCACTTCGGCGCTATCGGCCTTTTCCTCAACCGGTGCTGTTATCTGTGTATCGGTGGAAGACTTAATGTCAAGCGCAAATTGTAGCTGACCGTTCTTTTCATAAGTTATTTTACTAATGGAAGTAGGTTCAACAGGAAGTATATCTTTTACTGCGAAGTGACCCTTATTTTGTTTAAAGCTCTGTTCATAACTGCTCGCAATCAGATAAACTTTGTTTTCACCCTTATTTTTTACATACAGGCCATCTCCGGTAGGAGATACATCCCCTACCTCGATTTCCTTTATGGTTCCGTCCTCCAGCCCTACTTTCATAGTCGCTGAGGGCTTATCCAAACCGTATTTTGAAAGGTCTGAGGCATTTTCCTCTATCACCTTCTGGGCAATGATACTCGAGAGCTCCTCAGAGGCTGCAGTAGCGATATCATTATCAAGAGGAAATTCCATACCGGGCTCTACAGTCCATTGATTATCCTTCTTGAGTAATTTGTAGGTACCATTCTCACTATTGAACTCCAGAGAACTTATCTTGTCCTTTTCAACAGAGATTACACGCTCAACTATAGTCTCGGTGGAATTAGCTGAATCGCCTTCACCTGTCTGTCTGTTACTAAGAAAAAAGTATGCACCGATCAATAGCGCCACGACGACAACAAGGATAATTGCATTTCTAAATAACTTCATATTTTATAAATGCCTCCTTCTATTCCAGACAGCAAAACCGCAACCCATTATTATAATCGGAAGAACACCGATCAAAGCTACGGATATTCCCTTAGCTTGACTTTCGGATACTGTCAGGGTTTTTGCATAAATGTACTTAGGTGATATTGTCGTCTGGTCTTCCTTGTCTTGCATATAGTTAACAACTGTACTCAGGAAGTAGTAGGCTCCATTTGAGAAATATTCTCCGTAATTACTTGATAATGCACCGTCGGTAAGGAAAAGGCTATTACCAAATACCAGCACCTTACTTCCACCTTTGATTTCTGAAGCAATCGCCAGATCAAAGGGACCCTCTTCTGTAGTTCCCTGATCTATAATACTTGATGACTCAGACTTATCCGAGGTTTTAATCAAGGAATAAGTATTAAGCCAATCCTTGCTATTTTTCATAATGGAAAGACTTCTTGAATCAGGGAGGAATATAAACGCTGAACTACCCTTGAAGGAAGTATTTACATCATTGTTTTGAAGCTGCGCCATAAGAGAGTATTCATCCTGAGGCAGATGTAAATTTTCATCCAGTTCCTTGACCTTATCATAATTAATTCTAACGTTATAAGCTTCCAAGACTTCTTCAAAATTAGTGAGTTTTTCACTTGATTCGAGTGGATCAAATAAGAATACTGCTCTACCATTATTTTTAAGGTAAGCATTAACTTTTATTTTTTCAGCCTCTGAAAGGTCGCTTTTCGGAGAAGCAAATACCAACAGCTTGCAATCCTCTGGAACTTTCTCTTCGGTAACCAGTGAGAGGGTCTTCACTTCCATGTTATTATTCTCAAGTGATGCTTTAATCATTGTAAGATTTGAGGATAGTGAGTATTCACCATGTCCCTCAACAAAATAAGCAACGGGAGTAACATCCGATGTAACAAACGTTATAGCGCCGGTTACTAAAGGCTCTGCAGTGAAAGCTCTTCCATATTCGGAGGTCTCACCGTACAGGCTCTTTGCACTGAGTCTCTTTACCTTTTCTCCACTCTTAACAACAAAATCCCCTTTTGATATTCCCTTTGTTTTATCCTTGTCAAAGGAGGTTACTGTACCAGGGTCTTTATCAGGGTCAATGTAAGTTACCTTTATACCCAGCTTTTCGTATTGGTCCATAAGATTGATGAGATCCCTGTATGCATCTGTTGCTGTTATCTCACCTTCATCAAATAAACCGTAGATTGTTACATCCTTCTTTATATCTTTAATAATTGTCTTAGTTTCATCGCTGAGAGAATAAAGCTTTTCAGCTGTTAAATCCCATTTAAAGCCACCCATACCTACAAGCAGGTTTAGTACAACTGCTATTGTTAAGACAGCTACTATAAGAATTAATGAGTTAGAACCGTATTTTAAAGATCTTTTATTCAATTTAAATTTTCCCACTTATTATCACCCCTTACTCCAGCGTCTTTTTTCTATTACTCTAATTGTCAGGAATATAAACACTGCTGAGAAACTCAAATAATATACTATCGGTCCTAAGGACAGAATCCCTACAAAGAAATCCTCTGATCTGGAATACAGCGAAAACCAACTCAATACTTTAGACCATATTCCGCCTAAGCCAGGAGCAATACCCTGGAGAAGCCACATGAATATAAGTCCGACCACACTGACTATAGCAGCTATTATCTGGCTCTCGGTCAACGAGGATGAGAATACTCCAAATGCAATAAATGATGCTCCCAACAGGATAAAACCAATATATCCTCCTACTATTTCAGCCATAGCCGGCTCACCAAGTATTGAGAGAATTAAAGGATAAATAAAGGTTATGCCTGTCATAACTAAAAATACAGCGAAGGCTGCAAGATATTTACCAATTACAATGCTTGTAATAGATGCCGGTGAGGTAATCAACAGCACCTCTGTTCCGCTCTTTCTCTCATCTGCAAGTACCTTCATAGTTAAGATGGGTATTATCAGTATAAGAATAAGTGTCATGTTGTTTAAATTGAAGTTATACTCTGCGGTTGATGCATTAAGGTTAATATAGAAAATCATTGAAGAAATAAAGATAAATAAGCCGATCATTACATAAGCAATCGGTGAACTAAAATATGATTTAAATTCCTTCTTAAAAATTGATAGCATGGGTTATATAACCTCCTTTTCCTGCGTTGTTAACTGTAGGAATATATCTTCGAGCGTTAGGTCAAGGGATTTCAATTCAATTATTGGATATCCTGCTTTGGCCATAGCGAAGAACAGAGGACGTCTGACATCAATTTCCTTATCTGATTCTATAATAAATTCCGTTACATCCTTTTCTCTTTCGATATGTGGTTCTACATATTTAATACCATATATCTGCCCTATGGCATTTTCTATTGAACCCTTTGGTCCGGCAATGGTAGCAGATAGCTTGCTTACGGAATTCATACCCTTTGACAGGTTGTCCGGAGTATCAATAGCAACAATCTTACCTTTGTTAATTATAACCACTCTTTCACATACAGCACTTACCTCAGGCAGTATATGAGAGCTCAAAATAATAGTATGCTGTTTACCAAGTGCTTTTATCAGCTTTCTTATTTCAATTATCTGCTTAGGGTCAAGACCAACTGTTGGTTCGTCGAGAATAAGCACCTCGGGATTGCCCAAAAGTGACTGAGCCAAGCCAACTCTCTGCTTGTATCCTTTGGAAAGATTCTTTATCAATCTTCCTCTGACATCAGTTAACTTTACAAGCTCCATAATGTCTGCCATCTGACTCTTCTTTTGTTTGCTGCTTACATCCTTAAGATCGGCAACAAAACTGAGATATTCGGTTACTGTCATATCCATGTACAATGGTGGCAGCTCAGGTAGATAACCTATTCTTTTCTTTACCTCTACAGGGTTTTCCATGATATCAAAACCATTAACCTTTACCGTACCCTCGGTAGAAGGAATGAATCCGGTTATAATATTCATGGTAGTTGATTTACCGGCACCGTTTGGTCCTAGAAAACCAAGCACCTCACCTTTTTCAACTGTAAAACTTATATTGTCTACAGCCTTTATCTGACCATAGCTTTTGGTCAAATTTTGAATCTCAATCATTCTTTTCCCCCCTATTTTTTGTATCAGGAATTCAGGCCAAGTACAGCCATAAGTCCAGGAGTCTTACTGAAGTTAACTTTGTCCAAGAATACTTACTGTTTCTTTAATATTATCCATAATTATTTTTAATAAACTATGAACGAAGTGTAACATTTAATCAAACAAAGTTTTCCTCCGGACTAAACAGTATAGTTCAAGTAAATGGAATTATCTTTTAGTCATTTTAAGATTATATAGTTTTTTTGATACCTTTTCAAGGGGGATAAATTTAATGGAGGCAAACAATAGAATGCCCCCATTAATAGTAGCTTGCTTACTACTCATATTTAATTAAACTTATTTGAATTTACTGAAGCTGCCTTTTTCTGTTGCTGCCAATGAGACTAGCTAAAGCAGGACCCATTAGTGTAAAGCCAAGAATTAAGAACCACTCATTCAGTCCGAGAGGAACTGTTTCAAATATTCCCTGCAATACGGGGATATAAACAACCCCCAGTATCATCACAAGAGAAGTGAGTACAGCAAGTATTAAGGGTATATTGTTTAATATCGGTATTTCAAACAGGTTTTTGGTCTCCGACTTACACTCAAACACATGGATCAGCTGTGTCATTACTAATGTAACGAAAGCTCCTGTCCGAGCCAGCTCCACATTATTGACAAAGTACATGATGCTAACAAACACACCTAGTGTACTTAAGCCGATAAAAATACCTCTTGCTACTATCAGCCTGAGCAAGCCGTTGGAAAAAATATTATCCTTGGCACCACGGGGCTTCCTCATCATAATATCACTCTCGGCCGGGTCCAGCCCGAGAGCTATTGCCGGAAGCCCATCAGTAACCAGATTTACCCATAGTATTTGTATTGGCAGCAAGGGAATTGGCAGCCACATAACCATTCCCAGAAACATAGTCAATACTTCTCCTAAATTACATGCCAGCATATATCTGATGAACTTTCTTATATTATTATATATAACTCTTCCCTCTTCAACAGCTGCAACTATTGTGGCAAAGTTATCATCCAGCAGTATCATTGCCGAAGCTTCCTTTGTAACATCAGTGCCTGTTATTCCCATTGATACTCCTATGTCGGCCTCCTTTACTGCCGGAGCGTCATTTACTCCATCTCCTGTCATAGCTACAATATGGCCATGCTTTTTAAGTACCTCAACAATAAGGAGCTTGTGCTTTGGTGAGACTCTTGCATATACTGAAACAAAGGGAGCTATTTCCGCCAGCTGTGCCTCACTCATTGAATCCAGCTCGGCTCCCGTCAGAACATTATCACCATCTGAGTATATATTTAATTCTCTTGCGATAGCCGTAGCTGTCAACTTATGGTCCCCGGTTATCATTACGGGTTTTATTCCTGCCAGCTTGCATTTCTGCACTGCTACTATGGCTTCCTTCCTTGGAGGATCAATCATTCCCATAAGCCCTACGAAAACCAGATCATTTTCGATATATTTTGAATTTGGGATATAGCTTCCCGTTTCCAGCTTTCTGAAGGCTAGTCCTATAACCCTCAATGCATCATTTGCCATTCCGTCATTAAGCTTTATTATGGACCTTCTGGTGAGCTCATCCATTTTTATTATGCCCCTTGAAGACATAATCCTGTTACACCTGTCGATAATCATGTCGGGAGCACCTTTGGTAAATACGTATATCTCTCCCCTGCTATTTTTACACACTATGGACATACACTTCCTGTTGGAATCAAAAGGAAGCTCATCAATTCTCTCATAGGTAGAGTTCAAGCCCAGCTGTGTTACTCCTGCTTTGGCTGCTGCTATTGTAAGAGCTATTTCTGTGGGATCACCGGATATTTTCAAGGTATCCTTTTTTGAAAACAGAGACTTTATTTTACCCATGGTGGTTTTTTCTGAAACAGGACTGGATATTACCGATTTATTGCACAT
>JAEZIV010000329.1 GCA_023436515.1 Bacillota bacterium | reverse complement strand
TTCCCGATTCCTCTGCTTGCGCCCGTAACTATAACAACCTTTCCATCAAAATAATTCATATTAAATACCCTCCTCTTTGTTTAGCACATTTATAAGCTATAATTTTTGCATCATCTTGAGTATTTTTTATCAAGCCACGACTACTCTATTTCCATAATCCCCCCTTCAAATTGGTAACCTGTATAAAATACATCCACCTTGGCGATAGATATACATAAAATAATAATGATAATATACAAAGCTATAACATAATTTGCATTTTTTTCTGAACAGTTTGCTAAAACACTAGCACTACCAAGGTATAATATTGTATTATTATAGTATAATATATCTTTAATTTCTATTGAGGTGCATTATGCATAACATAATTATTCCAACCTTAGTGATACTAAACATACTAGGCTTCGCACTTGTATCACTTGATAAATATAAAGCAAAAAACAAGCTGTGGCGTATACCTGAAAGATCCTTTTTCCTTTTATCGATACTAGGAGGAAGTGTCGGGGTATACATTGGATTATTCATATGCAGACATAAAACAAGAACCTGGTACTTTATGTCGGTTATTCCTATAATAATTTTAGCTCAAATCATATTTATTTACTATCTGGTAAATAAATAAAATTAGTACAAACAATTAAGTTAATTAACCCCTTCTGTCAGTCATCGCCCGGCAGGAGGGGCTTTCTTATTTATAGCAAGCCTATCGTAGATATTCACCATTATTCCGTCATGCCTTCATAATTCTGATTATTGAATAACAGCTTAGCCTACAAAAACAAGTGGTGGCTGTAATAAACCTGTCTCCATGTGAATAGCATTAAATAGCAGTTAAATGAATTTGCGCAAAGTACATATGGAGCTATAGAAATGGTATTGGATAAATTTTATAAGAACTCAGCAATTTTAACTATGTCCAACTTAATAACAGGGTTTATTGGCTTTGCTTTTTCTATTATACTATCAAAAAAACTAGGGCCGGAAGGTCTGGGACTATATGGCCTGATTATGCCCGTCTACTCTTTACTGCTTTGCCTGACTGCTGATGGGCTTGTAACAGCCGTGTCAAAAGTTTGTGCTGTTTACAGCAGTAAAAAGGATTATAGGAATCTTCACAGGACTGTTAAGGTAGCCATTGGCTTTATCGGCCTCTGGAGTATATGTGTAGCCTTTCTAGTAATTATTAATGCCTCAAATATCGGTAGCCTTTTTATTAAGGACAGCAGAGCTACCGATGCCATAAAAATAATCTGTCCTGCACTGGTTTTTATTCCGCTGTCAGCAATATTTAAGGGCTTTTTTTATGGCTTCGAGAAGTTCACCATTCCCGCAGGCATTGACATTCTGGAAAAGGGTATAAGAGTTACCATACTTTTAGCCACAATGGCCTTGCTCTCAATAAATAATATTAAAGGTGCGGTTACTGCAGCCTACCTTGCGCTGGCTGTTGGTGAAGCCATTAGCATGTTAATGCTGTTTACTGCTTTTCGGCTCTTTTCCCGTAAGCTTGTACCTGTAAAAACAAAAGTAAAGAACCCTCTTCAACTATTGGTGGATATACTTGTGATTTCCAGCCCCCTTGCCCTTAATGGATTTTTGTCATCAATTCTGACCACTGCTTCCACCTTAATCCTTCCAAGAAGGTTGATCAGCTCAGGTCTTGACTATGATACAGCTCTAGGCCTGATAGGCAAGTTTATCGGAATGTCCCTCACTACCGTTAATTTACCCTTTATAATAATCGGTTCAATGATGACAGTTATGATTCCAGATATGTCCCTTAGTATAAGCAAAAAGGACTCACGGAGTACTGAAAAACGCATCTCCCAGGTGCTTAGAATATCATTTCTTGTTGGCCTTGGTACACTTATAATAGCCCTTTGCATTCCTCAAAAGCTGGGACTTCTATTTTACGGAAGAAATGATCTGGGCCAAATGATAAAGGTAGCCGGTATCTGCAACTTTATAAGCTATGTATCTGCAGCCACCTTCGGAATACTAAATGGGTTGGGCAGACAAAATGTCAATCTTAAAAATTCAATCATTGTATCTGTTGAGGGGTTGGTATTGGTGTATATACTCACCGGAATACCCTCACTTAATATTTTCGGGTATGGTATTGCATTAGTAATTACTGCCATCACAGGTCTACTACTAAACTTATACGAAATAAAAAAGGTCTGTGAGCTTCGATTTTCCTTTTTCAGAGGCTTAGTATTTTCATTTTTTGGTGTTGCTGGCTATTTCAGTGTCAGTATCATTAGCAGGCTGATACCAGACAGCCTTATAGTTTTTGATGTTCTACTTTCCACAGGAGCCTGCTTCCTGGTTATCTTTTATCTCACCAAAATGTATTATTTGAAGAGAGAAATCCTATAAGGTCTCAGCTTCTCTACATTAACAATATTCAGCAATTCTTGTAACTATATGCCCCTATTAATGTTATAATATCAAATATGTTAAAATTATAGCTTATTTCAGGAGGCAAGGATGTTTAAATATGTAGTATTCGACGTTGATGGTACCATGATAGATACTGAGCAAGCTGTTAGATATGCCTACCAAAGCGTCATATATAAAAAGCATGGCAGGTATTTTTCAGATGAGGAACTCCTTGCAGGATATGGAGTCCCAACACCTCAGTCACTTGAGAGATATGGCTTTACTGATATAGAGGCAGCTGTCAGTGATTATTACGGATATCTTGTAAAGGGCTTTGAAAAAGCCACAGCTTTTGAGGGTATCACCGACTTGCTTGATACTTTACTGGACATGAATATTCCCTTGGCTGTCGTAACCTCGAGATGTAAATATGAAATAGAAGTAGACCCCTGCTTCCAGAGTATATTAAGTAAATTTAAGGCGGTTGTCTGTTCAGAGGACACTGCTCTGCACAAACCACACCCAGAACCGCTGCTTAAGGCAATGGAATTGCTTGGAGCTGCAGCCTCCGATACAATTTATATAGGTGATACCCTTTTTGACAGTCAATGTGCCAAGAGCGCGGGTGTCATATTTGCTCTTGCCATGTGGGGCTCGAATAATTCTCAGAATATTACTGCCGACTATTACTTGAAAGCTCCCTTCGAGCTGCTGGACCTATACAAATAATTTCTCAGCCGGCCTTACGCCTTCTTCTCTGACGAAGCAGCCTTGTGCCTTCTTCTTTGACTAAACAGCCTGAAGGCTGTAAGGACGGCTCCAATCATGGAAATCAAACCTCCGCAGATATATGTGATTCTCATGGCATAAGCAAACTCCGCTTCCTTTCCTTCTACAAAGGTGGTTACCTCATAACCCAATTGCCGGCTCATAACGCCATATAAAATGAGTGTAGCTACAGATATCCCCACAACAAGTCCCATATTCCTTACAAGTGCATTTATGCTCCCGGCAATGCCCACCCTATCTCTTGGAACAGAGGACATAATCAGTGAGTTGTTGGGAGATTGAAACATTCCGTTGCCCAAGGCCATCAAAGCAATAATTACTACAAGCCTTACCGGTTGGAAATGCTGGTTAAGGG
>JAEZIV010000239.1 GCA_023436515.1 Bacillota bacterium | reverse complement strand
ACATTTATTAAAATGGTTTCGGAGCAGTTGGCTAATCTTATACATTGTTCAAATCTTTACTACATAGAGGCTCAAGCTCTACTGGCGAAAGAACTCTGCGAAAATTCCTGTGCTGATAAGGTTTTCTTTTCAAACAGCGGGGCTGAAGCCAATGAAGGAGCTATCAAGCTTGCACGAATTTACTTCAAGAAGCTTGGCATGCCGGAAAAGTATGAAATTATAACTCTACAGAAGTCTTTTCATGGAAGGACCATAACTACCCTGAGTGCAACGGGACAGGATAAATATTCAAAGCCCTTTGAGCCTTTGACACAAGGCTTTACCAAGGTACCTATGAATGATTTTGATGCACTTAAGGCAGCTGTCACTGAAAACACCTGCGCCATAATGCTTGAACCTGTCCAGGGGGAAAGCGGTGTTTATCCTTGCGAGGCACAATATCTGCAAAAGGTTAAGGAGCTGTGTCTGCAGAATAATCTTCTTCTCATTTTCGATGAGGTTCAAACGGGTATGGGAAGGACAGGAGAATTGTTTGGATATCAAAAATACCATATCGAGCCCGATATATTTACCCTTGCAAAAGCACTAGGCGGCGGTATTCCCATCGGAGCAGTCTGCGCCAAGGAGCAGGTGGCCCAAGCCTTTTCTCCCGGTGATCACGGCTCCACCTTTGGAGGAAATCCTCTTGCCTGTACTGCAGGTCTGGCAGTCATGAAAATATTGAAAGAAGAAAAGCTGCCGGAAAATGCCCGGAAGATGGGTGAATATATTAAGGAAAAGCTCTACCAGCTTTCTTCACACAGCTGTCCGGTTATTTCCGAAATAAGAGGCTCTGGCTTGATGATTGCAATTGAATTAAATCAACCCCTAGCTCCTCAGGCAAAGACCAGGATGTTTGAAAAGAAGTATCTGATAGCCAATATTGGTGAGAAAATATTGAGAATACTCCCACCGCTGATCATTACTAAGCAGGATGCGGATGAATTTATTTCCACTTTGGAATCAGCACTCAAAGAATTAATTTAACAAGCTGTAAATTCAGCTCGAATCTGCGTACATTTAACTTTTGGAGGTCAAATATATGAAGGCGGTTTTATTATTGGAAGACGGTACATATTTTTCTGGTGAGGGCTTCGGAAAAAGCGGAGAAACAGCCGGTGAAATAGTATTTAATACTAGTATGACAGGATATCAGGAGATCACTACCGATCCCTCCTATAACGGACAGCTTGTAACCATGACATATCCTTTGATCGGAAACTATGGTTTTAACACCTTGGATAATGAATCTTACAAGCCCCATGTTCAAGGCTTTATTGTCAAGGAGCTCTGTTCAAACCCCAGCAACTGGAGGTATTCGATTGATCCCGAGCAATACTTTGCAAAGCATAATATTGTAGGCATAAAAAGCATAGACACAAGAGCTCTGACTCAACACATCAGAAAACATGGCAGCATGTTCGCCATTATTTCAACAGAGTGCGGAAATCTTGATATATTAAGTAAAAATCTACAGGCATATAAGGCCATACCAAGAAATCTTGTTATGGAGGTAACCTCAAAGACTCCGATCCACATACCAGGGGAAGGAAAAAGGGTTGCTCTTCTGGATTTCGGAGTGAAATCAAACATTGTCCGCTCTCTTGAAAAAAGAGGCTGTGATATATACATCCTGCCTGCTTTCAGCTCATATGAGGAAGTTATAGCCTGCAACCCCGATGGCATCCTCCTTTCCAACGGACCGGGAGATCCCAGAGATCTATCTGCCGCAAAGAAAACCATCCAAAAGCTACTGGGACTCAAGCCAATTCTGGGAATATGTTTGGGCCATCAGCTGCTAGGTCTTTCTCTTGGTTGCAGTGTAGCCAAACTAAAATTCGGGCATCATGGCGGTAATCATCCTGTTAAGGACCATATCACCGGAAGATGCTATATTACTTCCCAGAATCATAATTATGCAATTGATAACAGTTCAAATGATGATATAATCATCAGCCACATTAACGTAAATGACAATACAATTGAAGGGTTTCGACATAAGCACCTTCCTCTTATCAGCGTTCAGTATCACCCTGAAGCTGCTCCCGGCCCTCAGGATTCAGCGTATATATTTGATGATTTTATTAGAATGATGGATGAACAATAACATATTAAACTATTAATTCCAGCATTATATTATGGAGGTTATTTATGCCGAAAAATTTAGACATAAAAAAAGTATTGGTAATAGGTTCCGGACCCATTATTATAGGTCAGGCAGCCGAATTTGACTACTCAGGTACACAAGCCTGCAAGTCTCTCAGAGAGGAAGGCATCGAGGTAGTCCTTATAAACAGCAACCCTGCCACCATCATGACTGATACTCAGTCAGCCGACAAGGTCTATATCGAACCCATAACCCTAGAATTTGTAAAAAAGATAATATATAAGGAAAAACCAGATGGTATATTGGCCTCACTTGGTGGACAGACAGGCCTCAACATGGCAGTACAGCTGGCAGAGGACGGCATTCTGGACGAAATGAGCATTAAGCTTCTGGGCACTTCCCTTTCTTCTATAAAAAAGGCTGAGGATCGAGAACTGTTCAAAGAGACAATGCAGGAAATTGATGAAAAGGTTGCCCATAGCACAATTGTAACCAACATGCAGGATGCTGTGGCCTTTGCCGAGGAAATAGGCTTCCCTATTATTATCAGACCCGCCTATACCTTGGGCGGTTCTGGCGGCGGTATTGCAACCAACATGGAAGAATTCAGGTACATCTGCGGCAAAGGCCTTAAGCTTAGCATGATAAATCAGGTACTTCTTGAGCAGAGTGTGGCAGGCTGGAAGGAAATAGAGTACGAGGTTATGCGTGACAGCAACGACAACTGCATAATTATTTGTAATATGGAAAACTTCGACCCTGTTGGAGTACATACAGGAGACAGTATCGTAGTTGCACCGAGTCAGACCCTGTCTGACATTGAGTACCAGATGCTCAGATCTGCATCAATAAAAATAATCAGAGCCCTTGATATCAAAGGTGGCTGTAACATACAGTTTGCCCTAAATCCCGACAGCTATGAGTATGTTGTTATTGAGGTCAACCCAAGAGTCAGCCGCTCAAGTGCGCTGGCTTCCAAGGCAACAGGCTATCCCATTGCACGAGTTACTGCAAAAATAGCCATAGGCATGACTCTTGATGAAATCAAGAACTCGGTTACAAAAAATACAAGTGCCTGCTTTGAGCCCTCCCTTGACTATGTTGTTACTAAGGTTCCCCGCTGGCCCTTCGACAAGTTTGCCAATGCAGACAGAAGCCTTGGCACCCAGATGAAGGCAACCGGTGAGGTAATGGCCATCGGCCGTACCTTTGAGGAATCTTTGCTCAAAGCTATCGACTCTCTTGATATTAAGTTTAATTACCAGCTGGGTCTAAGTCTCTTTGATAATAAGAGCCGCGAGGAGCTGGTGGAATATGTCAAGCACCCCAGCGATCAGAGAATCTTTGCTATATGCAAGGCTCTTCAGAAGGGTGTATCTGCAGGAGAAATAGTCCGCATTACCAAAATAGATGATTTCTTCATTAGAAAGCTTAAGAAAATA
>JAEZIV010000226.1 GCA_023436515.1 Bacillota bacterium | reverse complement strand
CGGACAATCATCCGGCCAAACCACTTGTAGCTATATCTGAGATTGCTCCTGAGAGAACCAGAGGAAGTTTCTATACAGCAGCACTTACAACTTTAAAGCTGTTCACCTCAAGCTATATCAATGCAATGACTATGGGTAGTGACTATAATCCGAAAGACTTAGGCAGGGAGAAAACAGCCCTGTTTTTTGTTTTGCCTGATGAACGAACTACTTACTACGGTATAGCGTCAATACTCGTTTTACAGCATTATATTCAGTTGGTTAATGAAAGTGACAACAGGGGAGGGAGACTGAAAAAAAGAGTTAACTTCCTTCTTGATGAGTTCGGTAACTTTGCTACAATACCAAACTTTGATACACTTCTTACAGTTGCTGCCGGCAGAGGAATGAGGTTCAATTTATTCCTTCAGGACTTCGCTCAGTTAGAGACTAAGTATGATGAGAAAGTAGCAAAAACAATAAAAGGTAACTGTCATACCTGGGATTACCTGCAGACAGATAATTCGGAGACACTGAAAGAAATATCCGAAAAGTTAGGAAATTATACAACCTCATCCTACTCATTATCTTCTCAGGGCAGCAAATACCAAACACCTTCTACCTCAGCAAGTACAAATCTTATTGGTAGGGCTTTATTAATGCCGGAAGAAGTTAAGCGCATTGCAAGACCATATAGCCTGGTAACATCAAGAGAAGATCCGGTAATAATGTACTCTCCGGATCTATCGAAATGGCACTCTAATAAGATGCTGGGGCTTGGTAATGAGGAACACAACACAAAAGTTAGGGAGTATCGAGACAAGCAAAGACCGGAAAGAATCTCAAAACATGAAGCTGAGAAAATAGAGCTGTGGAGTGAGTGCTGGAAATACTGGCAGCGTGTATGCGAAATGCTTCAGGAAACACCGGCAGCACCAGCACCTGTGAAAAGAACAATACGAAGGGATGAAGATTACTATTAGGATTAATAAGCCGACCAGATTGTTTTATAGTTTGGTCGGTTTAGCAAAAGATAGCGAACTTACATCAAAACTTATTCGTTACTTTTTATCAATGGCACAAATAATAAATATAAGAGCGCATATGTTATAAAAATCCCGAACGCTGTAAATAAACATACATTACGATCATAAATATTAAAGAATCTGGATACTAAAAAAACTATAACTATAGAATATGGAATTGGTGAGAATTTGTTCCATTTAGGAACAGAAAAGGAATTTTCACATGATGTACAGGTGAAGTCATCTTTAGGACACATAAACTTCAAAAACTTTGTCCAGTATGGAATTTTATTGTTGCAATAAGGGCATTTACTTTTAAGCATTCATTGCTCCTTTAAATCTTCATATAAAGATTCTATTACAAATTTAGGAAAAAATCAATTTTAGTTCGCAATATAGCGGGAATACGTGTAAGTAATAAAATCATAAAAACTGAAGAGTGCGGTACCTTTGATCGGAAAAATAAGTTGACTCCAATTAATCCCAAATATAGTATAGATGTGATGGGATTTAGTTTGAGGAAGAATCGTAGAAAAGTACGAACTAAAGATTATTTTTTTGGAGGGGAATCATGGATGGTATGTTAAGAAATATGGCAGGACTATATATAACAGATGGAGATAAAATGCTTTTATTATATAGAATTGGTTCAAAAGTTGTCCAACCCTCTTGGTGTAATATAGGTGGGCATTTTGAAGATTTTGAGTTGAATAACCCAAAGGCTTGTGCCTTAAGAGAAGTATTTGAAGAGACAGGCATTACAGAAAGAGATATTACTAATTTAAAATTCAAGTATGTTACATTACGTAATAAAAACAATGAGATAAGACAAAATTACTATTTCTTTGCAGACCTAAATAACAAAGACCTCAATTTTCAGAATTGCAATGAGGGGATTTTGGAATGGGTTGAAGTTGCCGAAGTGCTTGACAAAGAAATGCCCTATTCTTCAAAGGAGGTTCTAAAGCATTATTTATCTGTTGGAAAGGATGATAATAAAATTTATGCTGGAGTAGTAACCGAAGAACAAGTAGTATTTACAGAATTAACTGAATTTTAATGATATGTAATCTTTATTATGATTTGTCACATCAGTAAAAGATAGTAACGAAACGAATTTATGACTTTGTAACTGAATTATTTTTTATATCGAAAAATTTTTGATTTCGTAAGGAGTGAGTAAAACTTGACACTGTTATATTCTGGATATAGTATTATTTGTAATAAATTCTTAGATGTTTCTTTAATAGTGTTAACTAAGTTATGAAAAATGATTTAAAAGTATTATACATTGAAAAGTGAAGAATATACCCTAGGAATTGTAATTCGTAGGGGTGATTTCCGCATTTATTCCACGGTCCTCTTGCCAATGAGCCTCTTACGGTATGTTTAATGGCATCGCTGGCAGCACCCATTCTGAACAAAGGCAGAAGGGCGCTGGAGGATGGATGATGCCTGATATGTAAGCCTTACATGCCGTTACTCATTGGAAAGAGGCTTTCGCAGCATAAACGCTATTATGTAGGCTGGTTGGACATTATGTACAGCTGTGATAATTCAATGAGCTTCTGTCATTTAGCAGGCATATTGGGTAGGCTTTCAAGCTCAGATATTGAATTGAGTGGTTGCCAGTAGGTGTAGGGATGAGGTCTTAAAAAATTGTAGTAAGCTACGAACAATGCAACATGAGCATTCGAACCTTCTCTGCTTCCATAACCGTTAGTTACTTGATAAGAGAATTTGAAGGTACGGTTAAGACGTTCAATAATTTGCTTTAGCCAGCGGTATTCAGTTGAGACAGGATCGTCGTTTGTAAGGCCAATGACTTGGATTAGATTAAAATCCATACCCTTTTCGGCAAATAACTGTTGAGCAAGCTTGTAGGTGGTGTATCCGTCAGCAGCGAACTCAAGTGCCTTTCCGGGAAATATCTTGAATTTTTCGAAAGCCATACGCATGGCTAAAACACAAGGACCTATGTCACGTGTTTGATATTTGATAGCCCAGAATAGAATTTTTGAGAGCATCCATGACAAACCAGACATAATGACGTATGCCCTTAACTTTAGTATAGGTCTCATCAGCAGCAAGGTGATTTGAGGGTTTGTAATCAAAATTATCAACGAAGGGTTTAACGTTAACTGCAGCTGTTTTAGCGTATTTGCTAACCGTTACATGTGAAATTTTAAC
>JAEZIV010000218.1 GCA_023436515.1 Bacillota bacterium | reverse complement strand
TCGCCTAGTTATATCTTTTCCTTAACATTTACTTAAGCTATTATGCTTACTTCCAATCAATCGACTTATTGTACCAAACCCTCTTCTTCGTTTACCGGTAAAAACCCGTACACGTAATAATTTTTGAAACTTTAATCGGCTCAGCACATGCACTTTTGTCCGTCGCAGCCACTCCACCGTCCTGGTCTCGGAGGCTGCTCAAGGTGACCTCCTGTCACTTTGCCAGCCTAAGTACATGTGCCTCACCTGAAGCTTCTAAAATTTATTTCTAACCGTAAGAATTTTTATGTTTTATGCTCACGACGAATAATTCGTAGCAAGCCTTTTTACCGAGCTGCCCATAGATTCATTATGTACTAGCGTGCTCGTAAAGTTGGTTGAAATGTCCAGGCCTCCAAACCCTTTTCTTCGTTTACAGGAGATGCATAACAAGCTTATGTAAATGTTTCTCAGCTTTTTATTTTGTTCCTCAGCATAAAATTAAAAATATTCACACACGAAAAAAGTTTTGAAACATCAACGGTTCAGCACATGTATTTTGTCCGTCGCAGCCACTCCACCGTCCGGGTCTCGGAGGCTGCTCAAAGTGACCTCCTGTCACTTTGTCGGACTAAACACATGTGCTTCACCTGACGTTTCTAAAACTTTTTTCTAGCAATGTGTATATTTTTATGTTTTATGCTCGCCTAGTTATATCTTTTCCTTAACATTTACTTAAGCTATTATGCTTACTTCCAATTAATCGACTTATTGTACCAAACCCTCTTCTTCGTTTACCGAAGATGCTTAACAACCTTATGTAAATCTTTGTTCTCTAGCATAAAAAAAATCCTCACAGGAAAGAGGTTTTGCAACCTCCCCTGAAGCCGCAAAACCTCTTTCAACCATGGTCACTTATAATTTTTCTCTCCGAGTAAGCTTCATCGCGGTATAATACCCGAAAAGTCCTTGAACATACAGAAGGCATATGTGTTTTTCTCACTTTCTGTGGGCATATCCAGCATACCCTGTTGTACTAAAGCTCTCATCACATTAGATACAACATATACAAGGGACATAAACCCATGTGCTTTAACCTGTTCTCTCAAATGCTTTGGAACCTCCTTATCAAGCATATTTGCTATATCGCTCAATATCTTTTTCAGCTCGTGATATACAAAGCTCCTGTCTCTGTTTTCCAGCCTTATGAGTTCGGAATAGCAGGAGCTGTCAAACCCGATAAAGTTGTCAATAAGCCTTTGATTTTCCTTTTTTATATAACCTTGCTCAATTAGAATTGCAGCAATTTCCGCTTCTTCTTCATTAAGCTCAGCTATATCTCTCCAACTGTTGTAAAGAGTTTGTAAAAACTCCAGCTGTCTGTCATCGGGTCCGTATATATATGATGTGCGCTTCTGTGAGTGCTGGAAATTGCAAGACCAGTATCCAAGACTATTCACCGGATTAAAGTGATTATATACACCAAAATCCCATACCTCCATTTCCCTTTCCCTTGCATTGGGCCACCCTCTTACACCGGTCTTCAGCAGAGGCGGCTGGGGTAGAGTCTCATTCCGTATTTTATTAAGGGCTGAAAATATAGACAGCGGTATGAGTGTCCAGAGCAGCTTTTTCCAATCCCCTTGTGAACCACAGAAACCAATACCTCTTATTTCCTGTTCACCTGAGTTGAAGCTCTCCAAAAGCTTAACTGAGAATGGTCCAGATGCTTCGGTCAATACCCCTTCGAGCTATTCCTGAAGCTCCTTTAAAATAATAATAAAATTCGTTTGATAGTGTCCGTTTTTAGTCTTGCTTATTACGTCTCCCTCTAAAAGTATTTTTACTTCCTCTTCAAGGTAGGGTCTGGGTATTCCCGTATCCATACTTAATTCTTCTATTGTTAGGGGCTTTTGATACGCGGACATAACAATATTTTTCGGAATTTTACGTTCAAACATTTTGTAATACAGGGTTCCAAGCTCTCCCCAGAAGCCGAACACAAAATTCTTCGGATTATAACTCTTTTCTCCTAATTCTCTATTCATACAAATCCCATCCTTTATTATTTTTCTTGCCTTAAATAAATGCTGCTTTACCATTCCCATGGAAATGTTCAGAATATAAGAAATTTCTTCACAGCTCTTATCCTCCATATAATGTAGGACAGTAACCCTTCTCGCTGTTTCAGACAACAGTGATATCTCTCTTCTGAGCAGCATTATTTCTTCGTCTAAAACAACTGCATTCTCAAGATTACTGCTGTCATCAAATAGCACCATATTCAATGCATCAAAGCACTCAATCTGGTTATGACTTCTTTTACGGAGCCATCGCTTCCATGTATTTTTAGCAATGGTCCACATCCAGCCGTGGAAGGCCCTTACGTCCTTTAATGACTGGGCTGAACGAAGTATTTCATATACTATGTCCTGGGAAAGCTCCTCAGCCTCCTGCCTGTTCCCTATTCGCTTCAAGGCAAAAGCGAATATTTTGTCAATATGCTCCTGCAGGATTGTGTTTAACTCGTCTTTTGATAATTCATTATTCCGGTGCACCTATATACCTCCTCGACCTTTCATATATATAGTAGCGAAACCGTAGCTTTGGTTAGTAAAATTTTATGGGATTTGAAAAAGAATTGTTTAAATATTTTGCAATGGGATTTGTCTTCTTTATGTAAACACGATTTATTAGGATACTTCTCAGGGAAGCACTATTAATTCTTGGTTTCTATTTGCCTTTCTTATGGTGCACTTACTTAATTAGCCTATACTAGTGTTGCTTATTGCAGCTTAGTCTTTAACCTGCCTAAAACAACTCTGTCGTTTTGGCCGAAATCCTGCAGAACAACTATTCCTTCAAAGGCTTGCTCCATAAGTCGGCTGACGCTGAAGCCCTGATTATAGCCTATCTCCATTACTAGGAAGCCACCTTCTGCCAAAAACTGTGGTGCTGCTTCAACTATCCTTCTGTAAAAATCAAGTCCATCCGAACCGCCGTCCAGTGCTATGGATGGTTCGTGGTCCTTTACCTCGCTTTGTAACTGTTCTACTGTAGAAGTTTCAATGTAAGGCGGATTACTGGCAATAATATCAAACCTCTCCCCGCCTTCCAATGCTTCAAACAGATCGCCCCGGCGAAAATCCAGCCTATCCTGCACTCCGGCCAGCCGGGAGTTGGTTTTTGCTATCTCCAATGCATCAAGTGATACATCGCAGGCCGTTACCCGGGCTTCAGGACAGTAATGGGCTATACTTACGGCAATACAGCCTGAGCCTGTACACATATCAAGTACCTTTGCTTTAGGTAAGGAGCCCATATGGGATGCTTCATTTATTGATGCAGATTTAACCTTAATAAGCTCCATACATCTTTCCACCAAAAGCTCGGTATCCTGCCGTGGGATCAAAACTGCAGGACTGACCTTAAAGGTTAGTGACATAAATTCTGTCTCCCCAAGTAAATACTGAAGAGGTACCTTTTCGGAGCGCTGCAGTATTAAGCTCTCTAACCTTTCAAGTTCAGCTTCTTCCAGCACTCTGTCATCGTGTGCATACAAATAGCTTCTGTCACAATTCAGGACATGACAAAGTATAACCCCGGCTTCCAGAACCGGGGTCTCTATTTCTGACTGTTTTAACGTATCAGTAGCATATTTCATAAACTGCTTTATTGTTTTCATTTTACTTTCACCTATAGACTTTATATTTTTAGCCAATGGTCAGTCTTTTCCCCAATCATCGCTGTCTACCTCAGCCGGAACTACTTCCATAAAAGCGGCAATAGCCACCTCGATCTGGCTGTCATCAGGTTCTCTGGTGGTAAAAGCCTGAAACATTAGTCCCGGGGCAGTAAAAATCCTGGATAACCAGTTATCATGCCTTACAGCAAACTTAATAATTTCAAGTGACACACCTGCCACCAAGGGCACTAGTAGAATTCTTATTGTGGCATTCAATAAAATATTGTGCCAGCCTGTAAATGAAAATATAAGTATGCTTATAACCATTATGGTAAAAAACAAGCTGGTACCGCAGCGGGGATGCTTCGTTGTATATTTTCTCACATTCTCCACTGTCAGCTCGTCATTATTTTCATAACAGTGAATGGTTTTATGCTCCGCACCATGATATTCCCACACTCTTCTCATTTCCTTCAATAGTGAAACCAGCGCCAGGTAACCGATAAACAGGCCAACTCTTATAGCTCCCTCAATGAGGTTAAGAATCACAACCCCTCCATAGCCTCCATCCTTGTCTATAGGAATAAAGTTTGCAATAAAGTTTGGCAGTAGTATAAATAATCCTACACTAAGGAAAATTGATAGTATAACAGAGAAGTAAATAGCTATATCCGCAACCTTGTCTCCAAATTTTTCATCCAGCCATTTCTCAAACCTGGAGGGCTCATATTTATCCTCCTCCATGTCAACGAACTCGGCAGAGTACATCAAGGCCTTAACTCCGATAACCAATTGTGAAAACAGGTTCACCGCACCTCTGATAATAGGGATTTTTGATAGCTTACCCTTTGGCTTCTGAGGCTTTTTGTCTATTATAATCTCACCGTCAGGTTTTCTTACAGCTGTTGCCCTGTATTCAGGCCCAATCATTAATAAGCCTTCAAGCAAAGCCTGACCGCCGATAGTTGTTTTCTTCATACTACCTCCTTGAATACACTACCACTAAGCAGAATATCTATCTATATGGCAATATTATAGCAATTATTTATTCTAGTCAATCAATATGAAAACATTAAACAAAAGACTGGGCGAAAATATCTCCCAGTCCTTTAAGGTTTTCATATTAAGCGTTATCAACGATACCATACTTCTTCTTAAACTTATCGACACGTCCTCCAGTATCAATGAGTTTCTGCCTTCCAGTAAAGAAAGGATGACACTTTGAACAGATTTCAACGTGAAGGGATTTTTTAGTAGAACCAGTTGTAAAAGTTTCACCGCAAGCACATTTAACTACTGCTTCTGCGTAATTTGGATGTATTCCTTCTTTCATTGCTTTTCACCTTCTTTCAAAAAAAATTGAAAACGCCTCAATTTTTATATATTCAACGTACAAATGTACTAAGTTGCTTATTA
>JAEZIV010000207.1 GCA_023436515.1 Bacillota bacterium | reverse complement strand
ATCATATACAATGACCCGAAGACACATATTACACCATTTGGGCTTACATTCTCCCGGGCCAGTTTTAAGCCTTTTTCAATACTAATTCCATCAATAACACAATCAGAATATTCAGCAAGTCTGACGGCGAGCTCACTGGACTGTACCGCTCTGGGACTATCAGGAGTCACAGTAATAATGAGCTTGGCCTTCTTTGCCAGCAGTCCCATTATTTGTCCAAAGTCTTTATCCCCTAGAAACCCGACAACAAACACCTTATCGTTTTGGTAAAAATACTTCTCAAGGGCTGCATTTAAGGATTGTCCTCCTTCAATATTGTGAGCTCCATCAATAAGAATCATGGGTTCCTTGCTAATTATCTCAAGTCTTCCCGGCCAGGTTGTATTTGCTAAACCGTTTCTAATATTAGTATTCTCAATTTTAAAGCCTTTATTTATTAAAGCTTCACAAGTATCAATTGCAACTGCTGCATTGTTTAACTGATGATCTCCCAGAAGCTTAATCTGCAGGTTTTCGTATTGCTTATAATCAAAAAGCTGCCCGTCGAGGCAAAATTCTTTTAGACATAAGGAATTGGTATCTACAAGGTGCATATTGGAATTCATCTCCCTGCATACGTCTTCAAAAACTTTTAAAGCCTCAGGCTGCTGAGGGTATACAATTACAGTGCTCTTATTCTTTATTATTCCTGCTTTTTGATAAGCTATCTCAGAAAGAGTTTTTCCTAATCTGTCAGTATGATCATAGCTTATAGTGGTAATAACTGCAGCCTCAGGAGTATCGATAACGTTAGTGGAATCATACCGCCCACCTAATCCGACCTCCAAAACAACAATATCGCACCTCTGCCTATTAAAATACTCGAATGCCACAGCAGTGATTATTTCAAATTCAGTGGGATGGTTCATCCCTAATTCAAGCATTATATCAATCTTTGCCTTTATAAAGGCTATTATCTCCGCAAGCTCCTCAGAAGCTATCTCACTATCATTTACTTTGATTCTTTCAGTAAATCTTTGAATGTATGGCGAGGTGAAAATACCTGTTATATATCCCGAATCAATTAATATATTACTTATATATGCAGTAGTTGAGCCTTTTCCATTTGTTCCCGCTACATGAATAAATCTAAGCTTCTTCTGTGGGTTCCCCATAAACTCCATAAGCTTAGCAATACTTTCCAGACCCAACTTGCTTCCGAACTTAAGTGTATCGTTTATGTATTTTATCGCTTCTTCGTAGTTCATGCTTCAGTTATTTCCTCCAATTGTTAAAGAATCTATTCTCTAAGACTCTGAAACATACAAATAAACAATATCAGTTTTTCCCAGTACAGTCAATTACAAAAATGTAAACATGGAATATAAAATGCATGGCGTTTTAAACATAACTCTTATGTAAAACCTGAGAAGTAGTTTACATATTTAAAAGCTCAGACAAATCATTCTTTTTTAACTTGGCAGAGGTTATTCCCATACTGGAAAGCATAGCATTGTCAAAAACAACCATTTGGCATAAAGCTAATCTTTCCTCCTCATCTAGTGTAACAAAGGCAGATAGATTATTATCTGTTTCGGGTAATGGTACATAATATCTTAGCCCCACTTTGGGTATTAGTGTTTTAAACTTCGGATCACACCATATGTCGTTAGGTATAAATGCATACATTTCAAAGCCTTCAACCTTTTTTCCCTCCATCATCGGAATGGAGAAAAATTTGCGTCTTTCATTATTTAAGGTTTTTTTATTGATGAGCTCAACGCCAAAGTCTTGGAGCCCAGCCAGAAAATTATCGAAAATGATGCCTTTACTATTATTACTATCAATGTATAACAAGGAACTGTTTAATTCTATTATTAACTCAGACTGCTTTTTCAAAGCAGAAATAATCTCATAACTAACCTCGTAGCTTTGCATTTTCTTACCAGAATAAGTTAGTGAAAAGCTTGACACTGCAGAGTTCTTAACTGATATATCCGACAACTTTATCTTGATTTGCCTGTCCATGAGCGTCCCCCTCATTATCCGGTTAATATATGATTACATTATATACTTACGAGTGTTATTTGTGAATAGCATGTGCACCTGGCGGGTTCCCCATAAAATAAATTCTTTCAGCTGTAGCACCAAAAAAGGCTGACCATAACTATAAAATAGTCAGGTCAGCCTTTTTACACTTTCCACTTAAATCTAATTCTTGCTATTTACCAAGCCTTGCTTCAAGCTGCTTTTTCTCTTCTTCATAGCCGGGTTTGCCAAGAAGGGCAAACATGTTTTTCTTGTAGGCCTCTACTCCAGGCTGATCAAAGGGGTTCACTGCCAAAAGATATCCGCTGATTCCGCAGGCTTTTTCAAAGAAGTAAACCATGCTCCCAAAATAGTATTCATTAAGCTCAGGAACATTGATTATGAAGTTTGGTACTCCGCCGTCAGTATGTGCAAGGAGTGTTCCTTCAAAGGCTTTGCTGTTTACAAAGTCCATTTCCTGACCGGCAAGAAAGTTCAGACCATCAATATTGTCCTTGTCCTCCTTGATAGTTATGCTCTTTTTTGCCTTTCCAACGTGTATAACTGTCTCAAACAAATTTCTGAGCCCATCCTGAATATATTGACCCATAGAGTGAAGATCAGTTGTAAAATCAACTCCTGCGGGGAATATGCCCTTCTGGTCCTTTCCCTCACTTTCTCCATAAAGCTGCTTCCACCACTCAGTAAAGAAATGAAGAGCAGGCTCATAATTGACCATAATCTCAATTGTTTTATTTTTGTTGTATAGGGCATTTCTTGCTGCGGCATATCTATAGCAATCATTTTTCTTAAAATCGGTATCAGCATACAGCTTACAGGCATCCGCTGCCCCCTGCATAATTATATCTATATCGGCACCACATACAGCAATTGGTAATAGTCCAACAGCTGTTAGCACTGAAAATCTTCCTCCAACATCATCCGGAATAACAAAGCTTTCATAGCCCTCTTCATCAGCCAGCTTCTTCAAAGCCCCTCTAGCCTTATCTGTGGTGGCATATATCCTGTTTTTTGCTTCCTGCTTACCGTACTTGGTCTCCAAGTATTCCTTGAATATTCTGAAAGCAACGGCTGGTTCTGTTGTGGTACCCGACTTTGAAATAACGTTTACCGATACTTCCTTTCCTTCTATGAGCTCCAGTAAATCTGTTACGTAGGTTGAACTAATATTATTTCCTACAAAATAGATTTCCGGGGTTTTTCTCTTGCTCTTAGGAAGCATATTGTAGAAGGAATGTGATAGCATTTCAATGGCTGCTCGTGCACCGAGATATGAACCACCAATTCCTATAACAATCAATACTTCAGAATCTGACTTAATTTTTTCGGCTGATTTTTTTATTCTTGCGAACTCTTCACGGTCATAATTAAGGGGAAGATCAACCCAACCTAAAAACTCATTACCCGGACCGGTTTTTCCATGAAGCATTTCATGAGCTTGCTTAACATATCCCTCAAAATAATTAATCTCGTGTTCACTCAAGAATGACGCGGCTTTTGAACTGTCGAAAGTTATTCGTTCCATAAACTGCCCTCCAATATATAAATAAATTTTAGTGTCTGGAAAAATTTAATCTTATCTAGTATACCAAAACTATTGCTCATTTAAAAGTTAATTTTATTTGGCAAACGGATTCATAGCTTCTTTAGCTCGAGCACCAAATAAAAATGCAATATAAAAAGCATCTAAATTAATTAGATGCTTTTTATATTGGCGTGCCCATGGGGATTCGAACCCAAGACCTACGGCTTAGAAGGCCGTAAAATTTCGTATTGCTCAACTTTTCAGTTATTGCCTTCAAATATGCCATTTTACGTATTTTAATTTTAGTAATAAAATTTCGTTACACTCAACATTTAAATGTTGCAATAAGTTTTAAAATACAACTTTAAACGCTGGATTGGTAAAAAGATTGGTAGTAGTCATATATTCTTCATGAAAATCTACCACTTTTCTGAGGAGTTTTACATCAAGTCCGGCATCATTCATTTTATCTGATAATTCATTAAATGCGCTAGAATAATTCTCCCATTTTATTCTTAGTGCTTCTTTATCAACGTCTATCATTTATAAATTACCTCCACAATAATTAGTACCGCACGCATATCTCCTTGTCAGATATCGAACATATGTTCTGATTTTAGTATAATACTTGTGCCAGTTGTTTACAATCCCCTTTCTGAATTTTAAAATATTTATTTTTATCAGCTGCTTATTAAGATGTTAAAATTATAATACTCATATATTGTATTTACTTCAATATGTGTAAATCGAACTGGTAAATCACTTTTTGTAATATTTGAAAATATATTGTTGTTATCTTGAAAAATTAAGGGTATATATATTAGAACTTTGTCGATTTTGTCCAAACTTTGTAATAAAACTGTAATACATAATTGGAAATTACATTTCACCAAAGTTACAATTATAAAGAACTGACATTTTTGACTTAATTAATGAACTCGGTTGTCTTATCCCGCATTCAATTTTATATAATGTATTCTGTTTTATGCCTAGAAGTTGAGCAGCTACCTTTGTTGTTAATCCGGCTTTAATTCTACATCTTTTAAATGTATTCACGGGAAATAAGCCCTTAAAAATTTTTTCAGTACTCTACGCGTAGTATTTTCAGTTGGCAAAATTTTTATGTGCTAAAATTTCACCATAACGAGGTGAAATTGATTGATCAAGTATAAATTATCTGACTTTTTGGAAGATCATGATTTAACACAATACTGGCTTTGCCAAAAAACAGGCATACGGCCTGGTACAATAAATAATTATTATCATGGACGTGTTAAGCAAATAAGACCGGAGCATTTGGATAAAATCTGCAAGGTTCTTCAATGCACTCTCAATGATATAATGGAGTATGTTCCAGATAAAAAATAAAATTTGCAACGAATTATTTTAACATATTTAAACACAAAAAAATAAGCCTCCAAGGAGTTATTTCTCCTCAGAGGCTTATTTTGCTTACTGTATAGAATTATTTATTTGTCCATCGTCTATGTAGTCCTTGGCCTTATGGTACAACCAATGAACTATTTTTTGCATTAGTTGCCGGGATATAAACAACGTCAAGGCTTTCGGCAAGAATTGATATGCTTTATTTACTACCCATTCCTCCTGCTGTTGTCCAGATTTTAAAACTGCATCTTTCGCCAAGCTCTTGGCCTGGAGCATGAACGAATACAATTTCGCTTTAACCTTATTCCACTCCATAAAACAGTAAATTAAGGCTACAGCACCTACCGCAATAACAAACCGCCATTCCCATAATAATGATAAAAATTCTTTCATGTGAACCGCTCCTCTCTTATTCCATTAGTTTTATTATCAGATCATCAAAGTAAGGGTCTATATCCTTCCTTTTTAACCAATAACCTTTATCAATGCCTTTCTTGGCTGCTGCAAGTTCTAGAGCTGTATTGAAATCCATTTTGCTGGTATCGTCAGCTTTAGGTGTCGAATTGTCTCCGGCATCGTTTTCTGCGCCGGTGACAACCTTGCCCTTTTCGTCTGCTATATCAAATTCAATCCAGGGAACTTGTCCCCAATGTGTCCAGGCCCTTTGTGACAGTTTAGTTCTGACTACGCCATAGTCAACTCCACGGCTTTCAATAACCTCTCCATTACCTATGTACATGCCCACATGCACTATTCGGCCTTGATTGTTCTGATACATAAATACAAGCGTTCCGGGAACCAGGGGCATTACAGATATTACGCCTCTCTTTGTACACTGATCATATAAACCCTGTGCGCTTAAGTCCTGCCATATGCCGGACAGTGCTTTTCTAGCTGCTTTTATTAGTCCCGAACAATCAAAGCAAACCTTGCCCAGCCAACGGGCGCACCGGCCCTTTGAGTAGTCACCATTTTTCTGAAAATAGCCCTCTCCCATGGTGCTGCCATAGGTGACCTGTGCTGTTTTTAGCATACCAGTAGTACATACTTGCCCTGTTGCACTGTAGACATAGCCAAGCCCCAGCATTGAAAGCAGCCATTTAATAAATACAGAAGCTTTAATTAACACGATATTACTCATTTGTTTTGTCCTCCTCTTCATCCATAACCTTTTGCTCTTGTTTTTTTACCCAAAATAAAAGAGGCTTAAGGT
>JAEZIV010000162.1 GCA_023436515.1 Bacillota bacterium | reverse complement strand
GTCAAGCAATGTGTGAATATGATTTTGGATTTAAATGAAAGATATCAAGACCAATATAATAGAGATACTGATTATTGGAATGCTTATTATATTGAAAATCCACCGGTAAAGAATAACTCAAGTAGATTTGCTCAGGATGTTATTAAGTATATGGAGCTGAATAAGAGTCTGTTGGATATAGGATGTGGTAATGGTCGAGATAGCCTTTTCTTTATGGAAAACGATTTAGAAGTTGTTGGAATTGATGCTTCACAAGTGGCAATAAAAACTCTAAATGATAAATATAGGGAAAATAAGGGTATTTTTGTGTGTGATGATTTTGTAAGAGCAAATGCAATATATCAAAGACAATATGACTATTGCTACAGTAGGTTCACATTACATGCGATTAGTGAGAAACAACAAGTTGAATTGTTTGATAATATTAAAGGTGCACTTAAGTTGGATGGGAAAGTATTTATAGAAGCAAGAAGCATTAATGATGACCTCTACGGTAAAGGAAAAAAGGTTGGGAAACATTCTTATTTTTATAACGGACATTTCAGAAGATTTATAGATAAAGTGGAATTGAGAAAACACTTGGAGAGTATTGGCATCAGCATAATTTCTTTAGAAGAGGGTAGGGGTTTTGCACTAACAAATGATTCAGACCCAGTGCTAATAAGGGTTGTAGGAATAAAGGAATAGATATCCATGATCAAACAAGCCATTGTTACCGGCGGAACCGGGGTGACCGGAAATGCGTTGGTTCGTTACTTATTGCAACAGAATATTGAGGTAACTGCATTAGTTCGTCCAGGCTCACCTAGGAACTGCTATTTGCCTAAGAAACATGAGCTACTTACAATTGTGGAATGTGGTTTGGAGGATTATGGTTCAGTTCCTGACAGAATACAGGGAAGATATTATGATGCCTTTTTTCATCTGGCATGGGACGGATCTACAGGTAAACAGAAGGTCAATAATCGCAATAACTTTAAGCTTCAGAACATGAATACCACATATGCTCTTGATGCAGTGCAGCTATGTTATGAGGTTAATTGTCCGGTGTTTGTTATGACAGGCTCTCAGGCGGAATATGGAAGAAAAAATGAGATTGTGACTGAAGCCATGGAAAAACACCCTGAAAACGGCTATGGGATGGCCAAGCTGTGTGCTGAGGGTATGACAAGATTGTTATGCAAGCAATACGGCATTCGCCATGTTTGGCCCATATTGTTTAGTGTTTATGGCCCATATGATGGGACGGAAAGCTTAATTGATACGAGTATCCGACGATTGCTTTGTCGGGAGGAGTTATCTTTTACAAAAGGCGAGCAGCAATGGGATTATTTATACTCTTTTGACGCAGCAAAGGCATTGCTTCTATTAGCTGAAAAGGGACGAGATGGTGAATGCTATAATGTTGCTAATGGAATAACAAAAGAATTACGTGATTATGTAAGAATAATTTACAAGGTTGTTGCACCAGATAAAAGTCCCAAGTTTGGTGACATACCTTATGCTGCTGATCAGGTTATGCTGTTAAGTGCGGATATAAGTAAACTGAAGTGTGATACCGGATTCACTCCGGATTATGAGTTTGAGACTGGAATTCGTAAGATAATGGAGCAGGTAAAAGAATCATTAAATGAAAAGGACTCACCCTATGATGCCTGAAAAAACGTACTGTAAATGCTGTTACCGGAACTTACCGCCGGAACCAGTGCTGCAATATCATAACATGCCAAAAAGCGCGCAATATTTTCCTGACGCATACAATATGAACGAGGAGACTGGTGTAGATATTATCATATATGAATGCCGGTATTGTGGGT
Organism: Bacillota bacterium; assembly: GCA_023436515.1. Lineage (GTDB taxonomy): Bacteria > Bacillota > Clostridia > Acetivibrionales > DSM-1351 > Ruminiclostridium. Next base: position 4,471 of record JAEZIV010000162.1, on the reverse strand, counting down.
TGTTGCAAACCGCAGGAGAGCCCGTACCCTATTATCGAGATGTTATAAGGGCTACAGGCGTTTCTGAAGAGATGCGTAAGTTTCGGGTTGAGCAATTTGGGCAATGGGTGGAAGAGAATAATTTAAAGGGTAAAAAAGTTATAGAAATTGGATGCGGAAAAGGCGAATACATGACGTTTTTTGAAGGGCTGCAGACTAGTGTAACAGGGCTTGAGCATCTGAATGAATCTATAGTCTTTGCAAAAGGTAATGGGCATAATGTCGTTCAGGGATTTATTGAGGATGATTTATATAAAATACCTGGAGCTCCTTTTGATGCGTTTTATTCAATTAATTTTTTAGAGCATATACCAAATCAGGGAGCTTTTTTGAGCGGTATAGCCAACAATCTTAAAGAAAACGCAGTAGGTATTGTAGAGGTACCGAATTTTAATATGATCCTTGAAAAATCACTGTATTCCGAGTTTGTTCAAGATCATTTAATGTATTTTACAATTCAGACATTGCGGAGTATGCTAGAATTGAACGGATTTGAGGTACTGGAGTGTAAAGAAATATGGTATCGCTACATTTTATCTGCAAAAGTGAGAAAGAGAAGCTCGGTTAAGGTGGACAAGTTTGAGCAGCAGTTACAAAGCATGAAAAATGAAGTCAACCAATACTTATCAAATATGCTGAAGAACGGACATGTTGTTGCAGGATGGGGAGCAGGTCATCAGGCCTTGGCAAACTTATCTTTACTTCAAATTGACAGCAAAATTAAGTACATTATAGATTCTGCCCCCTTTAAACAGAATAAATATACTCCAGCAACCCATATTCCTGTTGTAGCACCAGAGATTTTAAGCAAAGGAGAGGTTACAGCCGTTATAATAATGGCAGCCGGCTATTCAGATGAGATAAAAAATATTATATCGGATAAGTACCCCGACATTTGTATTTCAATAGTTCGTGAGGACGGATTGGAAGTTGTTAAGTGATAGTATAATATTTTGGAGAAATGCATGGATAAAAGATTAATGCTTACATCGATATCAGACATTAGAAAACAAATTCAAGACCCCACAAAAGGCCTACCGGAAGAAGTATTTGAATTAGTAACAACACTTACTCCAATGGTTAATGTTGATTTGCTGATTAGAGATGACGATGGAAGGATTCTAATGGCCTGGAGAGATGACGAATGTACTGGCAAGGGATGGCACATTCCGGGTGGAATCATACGCTATAAGGAGAAAGCGGAGGATCGAATACAACAAACGGCATTGAAAGAGTTGGGAACAGAGGTTTTGATTCTAAAGGGGCCGATTGAAATAAATGAGATTATAGTACCCCAAGAGGTTAGAGGGCACTTTATCTCCTTGCTATACGTGTGTAAACTGCCGGACGGTTTTGTCATACCACCGGAAGCATTAGGGGATGAAACAGAACCAACAGCCGGTGTCCTGAAGTGGCACAATAAAAAACCGGAGTTGGTAAGAGGACAAGATGATATATACAAACATATTTTTACTATTATAGATATATAACATTTAGATACATTTTTGCAAATTGCCCGTTATTAATTCTAATTGAATTTCAATATATTACTGTGGTATAAATTAGTTTAAGCTGCATATCAAGAAATTATCTCAAGGAGCATTATATGACAAAAGACCAAATAAAAAGCGAAATTTTTAAGTTAATTGAACAATACACCGACCTTGAAGCGAAGGAGAAGAAGCAATTCCAGCCTGGCAGCAGGATACCTTATGCAGGCAGGCTATATGATGCTGCTGAGCGAAAGAATCTTGTTGATAGCGCTCTGGACTTCTGGCTAACTGCGGGCAGATACGCAGAGCAATTTGAAAAAAAGCTTGCTGACTACTTGAAAGTCAAGCACGCTTTTGCTGTAAACTCAGGCTCATCTGCAAATTTACTGGCATTCATGACTCTAACCTCACCCCTATTAAAAGAAAAAGCAATAAAGCGTGGAGATGAGGTTATAACTGTTGCAGCAGCCTTCCCGACGACAATAGCCCCTGTTATCCAATACGGAGCAGTTCCGGTCTTTGTTGATATCACTATACCCGAATATAACATAGCTGTATCGGAACTGGAAAATGCATTGTCTCCAAAAACAAAAGCCGTGTTTATTGCTCATACGTTAGGGAACCCGTTTAATCTTAAAGAGGTATGGAGCTTTTGTGAAAAACATAATTTATGGCTGATTGAGGATAATTGTGATGCCTTAGGCTCTGAATACGATATCGGTGATGGGTTTAGGAAGACGGGAACGATCGGTCATATAGGCACCTCTAGCTTTTATCCCGCTCATCATATTACATTAGGCGAGGGCGGAGCTGTATATACAAATAGTGATTTGCTGGCTAAAATAATTATGTCAATGAGAGACTGGGGACGCGACTGCTCATGCCCTCCTGGTGTTGATAATACCTGCAGGAGTAGATTCAATAAGCAGTTTGGGAGCTTGCCCAAGGGTTATGATCATAAGTATGTATACTCACATTTAGGATATAACTTAAAAATAACTGAGATGCAGGCAGCTGTGGGGTGTGCGCAAATTGATAAATTGGACGATTTTGTAAACAAACGCAGAAGCAACTGGGATATTTTAAGAGAAGGCTTAATGTCGTTAGAAAGGTATATTATTCTTCCCGAACCTCAACCGGATTCAATCCCAAGCTGGTTTGGTTTTTTAATGACGGTAAGAGAAAATTCACCAATATCAAGGGATGAATTAGCAATTAAATTAGAGGAAGCAGGTATACAGACACGTAATTTATTTTCCGGGAATATCCTGTACCATCCATGCTTTGATGAATATACAAAGGGTGTTGACTATAAAGTATCAGGAGAACTAGTCAATACTGATAAGGTATTGAACAATACACTATGGATCGGAGTTTATCCGGGATTAAGTAACGAGCAAATTGAATACACAATAGCTACTATTAAAAAATGCGTTAATCAAGAGTAAACGGAGAAAGTAATGAATAAATTTAAATACATCTTTTTTGATCTGGATGGTACATTAATTGACACTGTTCCATTAATATTGGAATCCTTTGAACACACATTTATAAAGCATTTTGGTGTATCACGACCAGTAGAGGAAACCATCAGTTATATCGGCATGCCTATATGGAATCACTTAAATAGTATATATCCCGGGAAAGAAAACCAATTGATAGAAACCTATATGGAATACAATTTATGCCGGTTTGAAAGAGGGATAGCAATATTTCTAGGAATATATAATGCTTTAAAAGAGCTGCAGGAAAGTGGGGTAATAATGGGTGTTATCACTTCGAGAAAGAAGGAAACTACCACTAAAGCTCTGAACTTATTTGATATCAAGCAGTTCTTTTCATATATTATAACTTCTGAGGATACAGATAAGCACAAGCCTCATGGAGACCCAATAAAGAAGGCAATGTCTTTGGCGGGAATAACTGACCCCGCAGAGATATTATATGTTGGCGACAGCACAGTTGATATTTTATGCGCTAAAGATGCAGGTACCTATAGTGCTGCGGTAGCGTGGACATATAACGTGGTGGATCGTTTACTCGAGACAAAACCCGATTTCTTTATAAATACTCCGGGTGAGCTTCTAAACTTTAAATAAGCTTAAATACTGTTCAATTTGTCTCTGCATCAAAGAATCTACCTGCGACTGGTCCTTATAATAGCACTTAGTGAATTCTACTGTTAGAGCAACAGCCTGTTTTATGTCCAAAACAGGCTTCCAGCCTAGCTTGGACTTTACTTTTGATGAATCGAGCCTTAGGTAGTTGGACTCGTGGAAGGATGACTTATCTGAAACATTTATAGTAAGGCCATTCCCCCAGAATTCTGAGAACAGGTTTACAAGCTCTAAGGTAGTTATGCAGTCCTTATCCTCGGGGCCAACATTATAACAATCACTATAAAACTTGTTTTCATATTGCTTCATAGCCAGTAAAATATATACAAATATCGGTTCTAGTACGAACTGGTATGGTCTTATAGAGTTGGGATGACGAAGCTCAATAGGGGTATTATTTATAGCCGCCCTAACACAATCGGGGATAATTCTAAGGTCTGAAAAATCACCGCCGCCAATAACATTTCCAGCTCTTACGGTTGAAATTGATATGCCTCTGTCAGAGAAGAATGATTTTTTATAGCAATCGGTTACAAGCTCGCTGCAGGATTTGCTGTTTGAATAGGGATCAAAGCCATTTAAGACATCGGTTTCCCTGTAGCCCCAGTGCCATTCATTATTCTGATAAACCTTGTCTGTTGTTATGTTTACAAAGGATTTAACCCTGTCTGACCTCCGTATACACTCCAGAACATTTACAGTTCCCATCACATTAGTTTAATTAGTGTAGACATGGTTTGAATAACCCTCCGATACCAAGGGCTGCGCTGCAATATGAAAAACTATATCGGGCTGTGCTTGCTCAAATAGCACCTGCAACTG
>JAEZIV010000121.1 GCA_023436515.1 Bacillota bacterium | reverse complement strand
GTGTAGCTCCAACTCGAGCGAGGCTTTTTCTGTTAACCAAGGTATTAATTATTGATGATTTTCCAACGTTTGATCTGCCTGCAAAGGCTATTTCGGGCAAGCCACCTACCGGATACTGATTTGGCTTAACAGCCGTTATAACATGCTCTGCCTTCTTAACTATCATATGTTCCCTACTCCTATTAATATATTATACCTCTTTTACTACATTTTTTATCCATTTGTCTGATTTCAGCCTAAAAACCGAGAGTGCTGCCTTTACCAATTCTTCAGCCATAACCAGCAGTACTACCCATTGAACCTCAAGCCTTAGCAAGAAGGCTCCAATAAACGCTAAGGGTACGCCTATAAACCACATAGTGATACCTTCGGCTATAAAAGCAAAGTTCGCATCCCCGCCGCCCCTTAATATCCCGACAACGGATACGATATTAACCAGGCGGATAGGAATTATGAATGCATTGATATTAAGTATTATAATAGAGGTTACTATAACATCAGGTGTTACCTCATACAAATTCATAACTGCAGGAGCAATAAAATACAGTGCTATCCCCAGAATTACTCCACCTTTTAAGCACAGTGAGATAAAGTTCCAGGCATATCGGCGTGCCCTTTTTTCTTCACCTGCACCAACCTCATGCCCCACCATGATTGCCGAGGCACTGGCTAAACCAAAGCCTGCCACCAAAAACAGATTTGTTATATTATTTGTGATCTGAACAGCCGCAAAGGCTTCGGTACTAATCCAGCCATACGCAACAGAATAAACTAAAAAGCCCACTCCCCAACAAACTTCATTAAGTACTACCGGCACCATGGTTTTAACTACCCTGTTGAACAGCTCTGCTGTAACCTTTTTGAAAACGCTTATTCTAATACGTAATATATCATAAACTCTCTGGCTTAATACAAGAAATATGATCATTTCAACTATCCTTGAAATGAGAGTTGCAGTAGCAGCACCCTTTACTCCCATTGCCGGGAAGCCCCATAGTCCGAAAATCAATATAAAATTGAGAAAGGTATTTATGGCTAATGCTATCCCACTGACAACCATTGGCTTAACTGATCTGCCGATACTTCTCAGATTGACACTCACTCCAAAGCTGATCGACGCAAATATGAAGCTGAAGCTGATTATCCTCAGAAAGTCAGAACCTAATTGTATAACCAGTGGATCGGGGTTAAAAATAGATACTATTTTAACAGGAAAAAATATTCCTCCAATTGAAAATAAAAGTGCAACCCCTATTCCCAGAGAGGCCCCAATATTGACAACCTTATTGATACTTTCATGATCCTTTTTCCCCCAGTACTGAGCTATAAATATACTTGCACCGCTATGGATAGCCGCATACATCAAAAATACCAGCAAACCATACTGATTTGCCACCCCAACAGCCGCAACAGGCTCATTTCCAAGCTTCCCTACCATTATACTGTCCACCACGCTTAGTGACGAGGTAATAAGGTTCTGGAAAATTACCGGTATTGCTAAAGTGATAAGCTTGTAGTAAAAATGCTTATCACCCAAAATAATATTTTTCATTTAAATCCCCCAAAGAGTATAGCGCGCACGCTGATTATCTATCTCACGTGATTATACTACACAAAAACATAAAATTCTACTTTATAATCGACGTTTTTCTACAGCTTAAGGGCTGTAAGTCAGGGGGAAGATTATCTGCTTAATAGACAGGTTCTCGTATAATCACAAAGGGAGAACCTTGTAATTACAAAACGAGAACCTTATTATCAGCATATTTGATTCCTATAGCAAAGTACAAAGATATCTACTTATAATAGAAACAAGTATTTACAGCGATTCTATAACCTTGCCGTTTGCTTTTCTCATATTTGTGTTTGCACTTTCCAATTGCTCCAAAACCTTTTTAGTTTCAATGGGACGCTTTATTTTTAGAGTAGTTGTCTTAGTAAGCTCCTGGTAGCTCAATACAAAATACCTTATTATCTTGTATTGAGGTATATCCTGATTAATTCTTTTGATTTCCTGCTGAAGCATCTCAGCCAGCTCTTCAGTCTCAGGCCTTCTGCCCAATTTTTCCTCAAGCACCGCCTGATTTATTACAAGCTTGGCGCATACCTGAATATCTCCATCGGGAGCAGTGTTCCCCCAAGCGAAGGACTCCTTAACTCCTTCAATATTATTAAGCAGCATTTCATATTCCTCAGGAAAGGCCTTCTTCCCGTTTGTAAATACAATCATGGATTTGGCTCTGCCTGTTATTGTTATAAAGCCCTTATCATCAATAAACCCGAGATCGCCGGTATGAAACCAGCCCTGCTGGTCAATTGCCTCTCTAGTGGCAGCTTCATCCTCATAATACCCCATCATTACATTGGGGCCTCTTGTAACAATTTCGCCCATTCCGCTTTCATCAGGGTTATCAATTGCCACCTCTATTCCCTGCAGAGGTTGTCCAATTGTTCCCGGTATATTATAAAAGTCATTGTTGGCAGCAACTACCGGAGAGGTTTCAGTAAGTCCATAACCCTGAATAACCTTTAGTCCCAGTGTTCCAAACCCATTAATAATCTCTTTGTCAATGGGTGCCGCACCGGATATGGCAAGTCTGAGTCCCGGTCCAATCTGTTCTAGTACCTTTCTAAACAGCTTTCTTCTAATATCTATACCGACAGCAGCAAGAGCGTTTGATACTGTACCAAGAACCCTAACGGTCTTGTCCTTGCCTGCTTTCTTCAAGCCCTCCTGGAGTTTTTTATAAATTGCCTCCAATATGGCAGGTACAACAACTAATAGCGTAACATCAAACTCCTTCAGATTCTTTGCTATATGCTTTATTCCTTCGGTATAGGCTATGGTTACTCCATTCTTTATCATAAACAGCATTCCTCCGGAGAGTTCGAAGGTATGGTGCAGCGGGAGAATTGACAAATGAACATCATTTGGGTAAATTTTAATGATTGATGTAACTGCACTGACATCTGAGCAAACATTTCTTTGATTGAGCATTACTCCCTTGGCCATACTTGTTGTCCCTGAGGTAAATAGGAGGATAGACAATGCTTCAGGATCAATCACGGCATCAATAAAGCTGCGATTTCCTGCCTCAAGCAGTTCCTTGCCCAGCTTAATAAGTCTGGGTATGCTGGTAAAGCCAGAGGGGTATTCGCCCTGTAATTCCTCCATGCAAATAAAATACTTAATACCGGTATTTTTCTGCGCCAGCTGCTTCATATCCTCATCAAAGCTGCTGCTGTAATAAATGGCATCCACTCTTCCTCTGCTAATGAGATTTTCAATTTCTACCACAGGCAGATACTTATCCAGAGGAACTGCTACGCCTGTGCCATTCACAATTGAGAAAAAGCTAATTGCCCACTCATACCTGTTTTCACCTATTACCGCAATCCTTTTATCCTTAAGACCCAGGCTGTGTAATGCAGTACCAAGCGCATCAACCTCATCTCCAAATTCCTTATAGGATTTTTGCTTAATAATATTGTCTTCCTTGTATTTGAAGGCAGCCTTATGTCCATATTTATCAATGCTGTTCTTTACCAGCTGCTTAATATTTTCAACAGTTTCTGTAGGGTAGTAACCCAAACCGGTTACTGTCTTTCTTTCGTTAATATTTGACAGGACAATTCCTTTTTTACTCATATGCTTCTCCCCTTAATGATTCAGACAATAATTATTACCTGGTTATAATTATTATATTCCAGATTATAAATACTATCAAATGAATCTATTATAATTTTCTAGTACTGTTAAATTAAGGTATAATTCATACTATTGTTCATTATTACTTACCACCCTGAATGTTATTTATTCAAAATTAACTGTTTTAAAGGAAATTAATTGAATTTAACTTGAAGCAGTGTTAAATTAATCTATATACTATATTTAAATCAAATAGGGTTTTAAGAAAACACAATACATAAGTGAAGGAGGTACCCAGCCCATGCCATTTCAGCCAAGGAGCTTGTGAAGCCGGGCATGGCCATTACTATGTCAAAAAAAATTGTTAAGCTTTCTTTTGGAGAAGAGGTAGCAAATGCCATTACTCACGGAGTGCCGGCACTACTTGTTCTGATTGCCTTTCCATTTGTTATTATAACTGCTTTTACAAAGGGAGACCTGGTTGATGTGGCTAGTGTTACTATATTCAGCATTTGCATCTTCCTTATGTTTCTTATGTCCACCTTTTATCATATTATGGAGCATGATACCACCCATAAGAGAATAATGCAGATTCTGGACCACATATGCATTTATATAGCTATTGCCGGAACTTATACTCCCATAGCCGCATCGGTTATAGGTGGCTGGCAGG
>JAEZIV010000059.1 GCA_023436515.1 Bacillota bacterium | reverse complement strand
CCCCAGTACTTCTCAACATTTGTAGCAAACGGTCAGGTTGATACCGAGTTTGTTCCTGTTGAGTCAGAGCATAGCGCCATGTCAGCATGTATAGGTGCCCAGGCTGCAGGAGGAAGAGCAATGACAGCTACTTCTGCAAACGGACTTGCTCTTATGTGGGAATGTTTATATATAGCAGCATGCTCAAGACTTCCAATTGTTTTAGCATGTGTTAACAGAACACTTTCAGGTCCTCTGAACATACATAACGATCACAGTGATTCAATGGGTGCAAGAGATTCAGGCTGGATACAGATCTATTCAGAAAACTGTCAGGAAGCATATGACAATATGTTAATGGCTAACAGAATAGGTGAGCATCCCGACGTTCTCCTTCCTGTAATGGTTTGTCAGGACGGTTTTATAACCTCCCACGCTATTGAAAACCTTGATTTGGTTGAGGATGAAAAGGTTAAGGAATTCGTTGGAGAATACAATCCAGAAGAATACTTATTGAACAAGGAAAACCCAATAGCAGTTGGTCCTTTGGATCACTTTACACACTGCTTCGAGCACAAGAGACAGCAGGCTCAGGCAATGATGGATGCTAAAAAGGTTGTTCTTGAGGTTTCAGCTGAATTTGAAAAAATGACAGGCAGAAGCTACGGTCTGTTTGAAGAATATAATGCTGAAGGCGCAGAAGCTTGCGTTGTAGTATTGAACTCAACTGCAGGTACTGCTAAATATGTTTCAGATTTATACAAAGCACAGGGTAAGAAGGTTGCTGTTTTCAAGCCAAGATTGTACAGACCTTTCCCAGTGGATGAAATAGCTGAAGCTTTGGCTAAGTACAAGGCAATAGCTATAATGGATAAGGCTGAAAGCTTTAATGCTGCAGGCGGACCATTATTCACCGACTTCACAAGTGCAATGTACGCAAAGGGCGTATTTGGACCTAAGGTTATTAACTATATCTATGGTCTTGGCGGAAGAGACGTTAAGACTGACGATATCGAAGTTGTATTTAACAAAACATTAGAAATTGCCGCTACAGGTAAGGTTGAGACAGTATTCAACTACCTCGGCGTAAGAGAATAGGAGGTGCGATAATGGCTTACAATTTAAAAGAAGCTGCTAAGAAGCCTGAAAGGCTTACTGGTGGACATAGACTGTGCGCCGGATGCGGAGCTCCGGTTGTAGTAAGACAGATTTTAAGAGCTTTAAAGCCTGAGGATCACGCTGTTATTGGTTCAGCTACAGGCTGTTTGGAAGTTTCTACTTTCCTTTATCCATATACAGCATGGAAGGATTCCTTTATTCACAACGCATTCGAAAACTCAGCTGCATCGGTATCAGGTGCTGAGGCTGCCTACGTTGCAATGAAGAAAAAGGGTAAAATAAAGGGCGAAACCAAGTTCATCGCTTTCGGCGGTGACGGCGGAACTTATGATATTGGACTCCAATCTCTTTCCGGTGCAATGGAAAGAGGACATGACATGGTTTATGTATGCTACGACAACGGAGCATACATGAACACTGGTATACAGAGATCTTCAGCTACTCCTAAGTACGCTGACACTACAACTTCACCTGCAGGTAAGGTTATTCCTGGTAAAATGCAGTGGAGAAAAGACTTAACAGGCATCATGGCTAGCCACAACCTTCCATATGTTTGTCAGACTGCTGCTATAGGAAACATGAAGGACCTTTATGAAAAGTCTGAAAAGGCTCTTTACACTAAGGGTGCAGCTTTCATGAACGTATTGGCTCCATGCCCAAGAGGTTGGATCTACAATACTCCTGATTTGATGGAATTGAACAAGCTTGCTGTTGAAACTTGCTTCTGGCCATTATATGAAATAATTGATGGTAAATACATCGTTAACTATAAGCCTAAGAACAAGCTTCCAGTTGCTGATTTCTTAAAGAAGCAGGGAAGATTCAAGCACATCTTCAGAGCTGGTAACGAGTATATGATCGAAGAGATTCAGAACGAAGTTGATAAGAGATGGAATGAGCTCTTAAGACTTGCCGGAGAAGAAGCTTAATTCGCTAATACTTAAGAGATAGTTAATTCTCTTTGTCAAAATATTTATAAGGGTCCGTCTGGAATATTAATTTCAGGCGGACTTTTTTTAATTCTACATATTGCGTATGTTTCATATACTCTATTAGCGAAAGATAAGCTAATAACAAGTTATGGTCAGAAAGCACCGATTTTGTCTCAATATTCCACCTTATGGGGAGTAAACGGGTTAACTTGTAGTCATTGAGTTCAGGTAGTATATGGAGGCCTATATGCATGAATTGGAAAGGGAACTGCAGGAGAATTATGATATAAAAATAAATAGCATCAGCAACTTTAGAGATATGTTTATCGCAAGTACTGACAATGGTAAAAGACTAATTAAAATAACAAGTCTCAAACCTGATAGAATTAGCTTTATTACTGAAGCCAAGGAGCATCTCTATAATAACGGCTTCTGCAATATAGACAGGACAATATTTACAAATTCGGGCAGTTCATGTATTTGCTACAATGACCAAACAATATACTTGAGCAGATATATAGAGGGGCGTGAATCAAATCTGGATAATAGAGATGAGAGCATCAGGTGTGCCAGACTTCTGGCTAAAATGCATCAGGCCTCTATTGGATTTACTTGTTCTGAAATCAGCAGCCCGAGAAATGAACTTGGCAGGCTGCCCTCCACTTACAGAAAACGTCTGGATGAGATAAAGAAGCTGAAAAAGAATGCCGTAAAAGGCAAGCTGAAGTTTGATAACCTGATGTCCAAGTATGTGGATTACTTTTATGACATGGGAGAGAGAGCCTTAAGCCTTCTGGATACATCAGACTACTATGAGCTGATTGAGGATGCTGAAAAGAGTAAGAATATTTCCCACCACGACTTTAACCACCATAACATATACATTCAAAACAACGAGTTATTTCTTATTAATTTTGAATATTGCTGCTATGATCTCAAGGTTTATGATCTGGTTAACCTTCTGAGGAGAAAAATGAGGAAATGCCGCTGGGACATAGATGAAGCTGCACTAATTATAAATGAATACAGTAGAATAGAGAGCCTGACTGAAAGTGAGCTTGATCTGATCAAGATAATGCTCATGTTCCCTCAAAAGTTCTGGAGGGTTGTAAACAAGTATTACAACAGCAGGAAAAGCTGGTCGGAGCAAAGCTATCTGACGAGGCTTGAGGAGGTTATAGACGAAGTAAAGTACCTGAAGGAATTCCTGGAGAAGTTTAGTGCGCTGTAAGGCTAAGTAAAGCTTTTCTTAAGTAATTGTCATTATTTTAGGCCTGCCCTTTATATTTTGGTTTTAAAACCAAATAAAGAGCAGGCCATGATTTTTAGACACTGTTTTAGTTATTTAATTAAAACAATCCGGTTATTGTTCCGTTTTCATCAATATCTATTTTTTCAGCTGCCGGAGCCTTTGGCAGTCCGGGCATGGTCATAATATCTCCTGTAAGGGCAACAATAAAGCCTGCGCCGGCAGATATTCTTACCTCACGAACTGTAACATCAAAGCCTGATGGCCTTCCCAGCAGAGCAGGATTATCTGAAAGAGAGTATTGGGTTTTTGCCATGCATATGGGCAGCTTATCTAATCCCATTTCTTCTATCTTTGATATTGATTTTTCAGCAGCAGCCGTATAGATGACAGCATTTCCGCCATAAATCTTGGTAACTATTGCTTTAATCTTCTCCTTAATTGACAGCTCTGTTTCGTAAATTGGTGTGAAAGCTGAGTGGGTACTTTCTGTCAGCTCAACCAGCTTTTCAGCAAGCTCAACCCCTCCTTCTCCGCCGTTAAGGAACACATCCGAGAAGGCAACTCTTACGCCTAAAGCCGTGCATCTATGGCGAACAAGCTGAATTTCAGCCTCAGTATCGCTATCAAAATGATTTATGGCAACAAGCACCGGAACGCCGAACTGCTTTAGGTTCTCAATGTGTTTTTCCGCATTGGCAAAGCCTAGGGAGAGAGCAGATAAATTCTCTTCCTTGAGATTTTCCTTTTTTACCCCGCCATTGTACTTCAATGCCCTTATTGTTGCAACAAGAACAACAGCAGCAGGCTTAAAACCGGCAAAGCGGCACTTAATATCAAAGAATTTTTCTGCACCCAGATCAGCACCGAAGCCTGCCTCAGTAATAACGTAGTCGGCCAGCTTAAGGGCATACTTTGTAGCTGTAACACTGTTACAGCCATGAGCTATGTTGGCGAAAGGCCCCCCGTGCATTATGGCAGGAGTACCCTCGAGAGTCTGAACCAGATTTGGCTTTATGGCGTCCTTTAAAAGAAGTGTCATAGCGCCTTCCACCTTCAGATCCTTGGCTGTAACCGGCTGACCATCGTAATTGTACCCGATGATAACTTGGCCCAGGCGCTTTTTGAGATCTGTTATATCGGACGCCAGGCAAAGTATAGCCATAATTTCAGATGCCACAGTGATATTAAACCCATCTTCTCTGGGAACACCGTTCATTTTGCCCCCAAGTCCAACAATAATGTTTCTTAGGGCTCTGTCATTCATATCCATACAGCGCTTCCAGACTATTTGCCTGGAGTCAATACCCAGAGAATTACCCTGCTGTAAGTGATTATCTATAGCAGCAGACAAAAGATTATTTGCCGCAGTTATAGCGTGCATATCCCCAGTAAAGTGGAGATTTATATCTTCCATAGGAACCACCTGTGCGTAACCACCTCCGGCAGCTCCACCCTTAACACCCATAACAGGTCCAAGGGAAGGTTCTCTAAGTGCAATAACAGCTTTCTTACCAATTTTGGACATGGCCTGTCCTAAGCCTACGGTTGTAGTAGTCTTTCCTTCTCCCGCCGGAGTAGGGTTAATGGCAGTAACCAGTACCAGCTTTCCATCCTCGTTGTCTTTAACTCTGTCCCAGAGCTTGTCGGAAAGCTTAGCTTTGTAGTTGCCGTAGTACTCCAGCTCCTCCTCCATAATTCCAAGCTTATGTGCCACACCTTTAATATGGAGCATTTTACAGTTCTGAGCTATTTGAATGTCTGTGAGCAAGGTTATTCTCCTCTCGAATCAATTTTAAAACCCTTTTATGGTTATAATAAATACGGTATAAAATATAAAAGTCATTTATAATATTTGTAGAACTGATTTCCATAGAGCTTAAATTCTAAGAGACTGATTCTATGGAATTAACGAAACCTATTATATAGTTTAGATTATACAATATCAACTCAAAAACTACAAAAACATTTATATGGCAGCAATCAAAAATCACATTAACATACTGCTATTAATACGCATAAAATATAATATAAAAATTTTTGAAGTTTTTGGATACATATAAAAATTTATATTTAATTCAAAAGTTGGCATACTAAACTATGAGGGGAAGGCAAATTATGCAACAAGTAGAAATAGGTAGTCTAGTATATAGGAAGTCTTACCAGAAGGATGTTCTTTTCAGGGTATCGGACATCAGATATATTAACGGTAAAAAAATTATTATATTAAAGGGTGTAAATGTCAGGTTAATTGCAGATGCAGAAGAGGATGATCTT
>JAEZIV010000336.1 GCA_023436515.1 Bacillota bacterium | reverse complement strand
TCCTAAAACATCCTCAGGTCAAAGCAGAACTCAATAATGAAGGACTCTGGCAATTGTTCTATCTATCACCCATGAGACCTTCCAATAATGGTATATTCAAGAATATATATGAAATTTCACCGGGCTATCACGGCTTTTATGATATTAACGGCCTTAGGCTATATAAATATTGGTCTCTTAATGCTTATGAGCTTGAGGACGATGAAGCAACAATAACAGAGAAGACAAGGTTTTTATTAACTGATGCTATTCAAAGGCAGTTGGTTTCTGATGTCCCTTTGTGTACCTTCCTTTCCGGCGGGTTGGATTCTTCTATAGTATCCTCTGTGGCAAGATCCGATGGGAAGTTCGGACATCAGCTTTCCACCTATTCCTTTGAGTACGAGGGCAATAAGGAGCATTTTGAAGCCACAAGCTTTCAGCCTGAGAGTGACGATGCATATGCCTCCTGGCTTGCTAACTACTTAAAAACTGACCATACCATTCTCACTGTAAGTCAGCAGAAAATAGCCGATTTACTTACTGAAGCTGTTAAGTACAGAGATTACCCGGGAATGGCAGACATAGACTCCTCTCTGCTCTATTATTGCAGGGAGGTTAAAAATAGGCACACTGTAGCACTCAGTGGGGAATGTGCTGATGAAATCTTTGGTGGATATCCCTGGTTCTACAGGCCGGAGATGCTTCACAGAGATTTCTTCCCCTGGATTCATGACCCTGAGTCAAGGGTTTTCCTCTTCAATCAGGATTTTGCCAAACCAAAAGAAGGCTTTGAATTTGTAAAACAAATGTATCTGGACAGCAAAAATGCCTGTCCGCTGGTCTCCACCGACACCGAGGAAATGCGTACCAGCAGGATAGCTACCTGGCTTTCGGTCAACTGGTTTATGGTCAGCCTGCTGGAACGCAAGGACCGTATGTCCATGGCCAGCGGACTTGAAGTGAGAGTGCCCTTCTCCGACCATAGAATTTTAGAATACGTATACAATGTCCCCTGGAGTATTAAATTTAAGAATAAAGAAGAGAAAGCTCTTCTCAGGGATGCCATGAGCGACTATCTTCCGGATAAAATTCTCCACAGGAAGAAGAGTCCCTATCCAAAAACTCACAATCCTGAGTACGAAAGAATTGTAACAGGAATGTTTGAAGAGGCAATCTCCCAGCCTGATTCAATTTTGAAGGATATATTGCATCCTGACACGCTCCCTCTAATCCGCTCAGGTAGTAATATCACCTGGTACGGACAGCTTATGGGGCGCCCACAGCTGATAGCATGGCTGCTGCAACTGGATTATTGGTTCAGGGAGTACCATGTGGAACTTGTGTAAAGTTCAGGTAATATATCAACTATAAAAAAGCGTTTACTTCAATTACAGGTTTTGCTCACCTGCCATATCAGTAGACGCTTTTTATTGTTCTATTAATAAATGGAATGATTATATCCAATTACGTAAATGCACTTAAATAAGGTTCTCTCGCTAAACCTTTGTAACCACCTCAAGCAGTTCACCGGACATATAGCTGATCTGCTCGGCTGTGCCTGCAAGCTCTTCACTGGCGGCAAAGCTTTCTTATGTTGATGCAGCAACGCTTTCAAAGCTCTTGGCGTTGTCAAGTGCCGTATTATGTACCATTTGTATGAACTTGCTTAATTCAGTAGACTCTGAAAGCTGCCCCTCTGACAACAAGCTTATTTCGGTAAGCCTTTCAGATATATTTATAAGGTTTTCCAAAATTTTTTGATACTAATTGTCTGAGGTCCTCTGTGCAATGTCCTCTGAAGCTTTATAGATCATCCTCTGATTTTAAATGACCTTCCTACCTTCAGGCACAATTATAAAGGCGAGTACATAACCAATCAGGTTCAGCACTCGCCTTTAACTAAACAATCAATTTATTGAGGCTTATTCAGGTTCGTCCCCGCCCCATTGTGGAATATCACCAACACCACTGAAGCAGAAATTGCCTAGGGTACTCTCTGTATCCAGTTCATCAATCTGGAGAGTAGGCGCTTGATATTCTTTCTTCACAATATCATCTCCCTTCTTATATTACTTCAAACACAGCCAAATGAACGTTGATCATTCCGGATTATTTGGGCTAAAGCCCTCAGCAACATCCGAACTATATATTGTTATGATTTCACCTGTAGTATTGTTTTTGCAGATCATGTAGCCCCTTACATAGAACTTTGTACCATAGGTGGTCTTAACAATACGGTAGGCCTGACCTGCTGAATTCAGGGATTCAGCCTTCACTAAAGTAATTCCCGGAGTTTGAAGTGTCAGGGTATCTAGAGGATTTTCAGCAGCATTTTTTATTGAAATAAAGCCGCATTCAACCATCTGATATCCTGTCGGCACTGCAAAGGTGCCAAGGATGTACATTTTAACCAATACCGGATCAGTGGTGCTATAAGTCACATCTGTATCCAATGTAACCTTAGGCTGCAAATCCTGAGCTGTTTCCAGCAGGACTGCCGTAAGCTCCATATCCCTGGTAATAATAAAGGAATATACAGGACTATAACTGATTATATTACCCTTTTCGTCCTGCCAGCCTCCGAAAATCTTGCCGTTTAAGGGTGCCGCAACGGTGGCCTGTGTTGAACCTGTGTAAGTTCCAGATCCTGTTCCGTTGTTGACCTTAAGCTTATAAGTTACTTCACTGGCTTTAAAGACAGGGTAGATTACCAGGTCACTCTGAACATTTGAAAATTCTACGCTCCAGCCGGTAAATACAAAGTCTGGCTTTACAGGATCAGCAGGCGCCACAGCACTTCCCCCCTTTGCTACTGTCTGAGAGCTTATATCCTGCTTAGCACCATTGTAGAAGGTTACGGTGTAAATAGAATTTTTAACGAAATTAGCCGACAACTTGATATTCCTTGTTATGCTAAAGCTATAAGCTGCATTGGTACTTAATACTTTACCTAAACCGTCAGTCCAGCCAACAAACTTGTAATTTGCATCAGCCACAGCTACAAGTGTAACCTTGTCACCATAGGAGTATGCTGACTTTAAGCCTGTTACAGAACCATTAGTACTTGAAAGTGATACCTTCAGCCCTGAGATCTTAATCCACTTGGCAAACAGTGAAATATCCTGACTAACAGGGGTTGAAAAATCATACGCCTGAGTAAGTCCGGAATCCTTGTACCAGCCGGAGAAGGTATATCCGGTTTTACGAGGTGCTGCCGGTTCTGCTGCTGAGGAATTTATACCTACGGTTTGGGGTGCTACTGTTGTTCCACCGTTTGAATTAAAGGTAACAGTCTTATCATCAGCCGAGTCCTTACCTTTAAGAGTTAAAACTCCATAAACTGAGGTATCCTGATATGCGTTTCCGGTTGTATCATTCCAGGTAGCAACACTTGTACGGCTGCCGTCGGTTGCATCATTAACCTGTGCATCAAATCCAAGCTTCAGGTTATTTACCGGAGTGACAGTCTTGAATGGTACTTTTATTTCTACAATATAATTTGTTCCTGATACCTTTACGGCTGATTCAAAACCATTTGCAATACTTGAAGGATTAAAAGAGGTCTGGTTCTCGTAGTTTATACGATACTGTCCGTCATCCTCCTGATAGAAGGTGGTTTTTTCATTATTCTCGTCTACGAATACCTCAACCGAATCCTGTTCCCATGCATTTGCATTTGCTTTATTCAACTGTGTATCAGTTACCTGCATTAATACATAGAGATTTTGTTCGTCCCACAGTACCTTCGCTTTTGCAGGAGCTCCCTGCTTTGCCAGTAAATAATTCTTTACATCCACCTCAGGTGTACCTTGCCATATTGCATCGATATCACCATCAACAACAGGAGAGCCATAGGTTGCCGTTGTTTTCTTAGAATCGGCGGGAGCTTCGGGCACATGCTCCTCCATATACTTATCAGGGTCTATTACTGCATAATATGCAGGCTTTGCCTGAAGTCTGCCATCAAAAATCAGCGGACTGTTTTCTGCTCTCCAGCTGTGAGTGTCATCCATGCCCCAGAGTGTTACACGGGCTATTTTGTCAGCATGTTCTTTATAAAGCTGGAATAGTTGGGCATATAGATACGCTTGTTCCTTAGCAGCCTTCTCGGTAAGCTGGTTATTTTCACCTGCACTTATATCAAGCTCTGTCACACTGACCTCAACCCCGAGGGATATGAATCTTTCCAGTGAAAGCTTCACATTAGCCGGATTTGTTTTTGTGTTATAGTGGGCCTGCATTCCTATTCCATCAATCAGCAGCTTGCCCGGATGAGCCTTCTGATAGTTCTCATTGATTTCCTTAACCATGCTGTATATGGCTGTAGCCTTATTCTGATTGTCATCATTGTAATCGTTGTAATAAAGCTTAATATCCCAGCCATGTTCATCAATGACTTCCCTGGTTATTAAAAATGCCTGCTCAACAAAATCGGGACCTACAGACTGCAGCCAATTGCTCTGGCGTAGAGCAGCTTTCCAATTTGTGGGGTTAGCAGGATTATCACTCATCGCTTCATTTACTACATCCCAGGATATAACCTTGTCTCCAAAGTGCTCTACTACAGTTCTTATATGAGTTCTCATATTCTGTAAAGCTTCCTCACGACTAAGTGGGACAGAGCTTCCACTCTCATTTGTTTTAGAGTTCATCCATGCCGGAGTCTGCCCATGCCATACCAAAGTATGACCATGAACTTGTATCCCATTTTGGAGCGCTTTGTTTACAATGTTATCTGCCTCAGTAAATGTAAATAATCCCTTTTCACGCTGTAAGCTCTCAGGCTTCATAGCATTCTCACCTGTGATTACATTGTAATGCTTTTTCATTAAATCAAGTCTTGTACCCTCAAGATCAGAAAGGTTGGCACAGGTTCCGATAAGGAAGTCATTCTTATATGTATCCTTTACCGATGGAATATTCTGAATAGGCAGCGGTTCAGGATCAGGAGAGCCTCCGATACTGTCTTCTGAAGTAATCAGAATTTCACCGATGTAGAAGGGAACGTTTGCTCCTGCATCATTTGACTGAATTCTGAGCCTGTCATAAGTAGTAGCATTTGCTTCATATTTAGCGGTTATTGTAAAGGCTGATCCGGGTACTACAGCTGAAGTTCCGATATATGCCCCATATGCATTGGCAGATGGCTTTACCGGCTGAACAACAATCAGTGCACCAGGTGAAACATTTTCTACAGTCTGGTCAATATAACCCTTGATAGTTATGTCATAATTCTTCTTGTCTTCAAGTTTTAGTTGACTGAAGTTAAAATCAGCTGCATCCCAGGTATTCTTTCTATTGCTGACGTATAAAGCCTTACCGTCATCGTTGCCCGGGAAAGACATATCTACCGCAGAGAGATTTGCTCCGCCGGATTGTACTGCAATTCCTCTACCATTAGCAAAGGTCTCGTGATAAATGGTTGCTGCCTCAGCTGCTTTAACAGTCGTTAATGGTAAATAGGAAAAAATTAAGGCCAGGGTAATTATTACCGCAAAAGCCCTTCGAAGATTAAAATACTTACTTCCGTACAATTGTAAACCGCCTCCTTTATTTGATATTGGATTAATTATATGCAATTTCCATATTTTATATAATTTGTCATATATCCAACACCTCGTTTACTATGCAGGATAGAAAGATAAAAGCCACTAAATGAAAAGGGCTTTTATTTCCCAGCCCTGTCGAAATGAAGGCTTAGTCGACAAATTGCACTAAGACATTTTTGCCTATTATTTTCTTTAGTTATTGTCGATTTTTATTTCGGGTGAAAACATTGAATTATGCTTCTGAATGTGTTATTATTTTTGTGAGATTTCAAGTATTAATGTTTATTTGTCATCTGATGGGGAAGTCTATTTTAGACTCCCCCTTTTTGATTATCAACAAGTCTCAATAGCTGTTATTATTAATCATGTAGCGTACATAAACACAGCCGTACCAACAATCGGCAATAACAAATGAAAGAGGTGTTGATTTGGAGAAATTTTTATTAGAAATTGCTCTTATTTTGATTTTTACAAAGATCGGTGGCGTTATAAGCCGCAGAGTTAAAATGCCTGAGGTACTCGGAGCATTAGTTCGCGGTTTAGTCCTTGGACCAGCTGTTTTAGGATTGGTTCACTATACTGAAAATGTAAAAATGCTATCAAAGCTTGGGGTAATTTTGTTAATGTTCCTCGCTGGCCTTGAGACAAATCTGGAGGAGTTAAAAAAGGCCGGAAAAACCTCCTTTGCCATTGCTATGGCAGGAGTAATCATCCCGTTGATACTAGGAACAGCTGCAGCCTACCTGTTCTTCACTAATTTCTGGGAGAATCTTTTTGTCGGAGTTATCCTTACGGCTACAAGTGTAAGTATTTCTGTTCAAACCCTTACTGAATTAGGTAAGCTAAATACAAAATCCGGTGTAAATATAATTGGCGCCGCAGTTATTGATGACGTGCTGGGACTTGTACTTATTTCCATTGTTCTCGCTGTATCACAGACTGTCGGAAGCGGCGCATCAGGCTCAGAGGCAGCATAGAGTCTGGTCTTAACCTTTGTAAAGATAGTAGCCTTCTGTATACTGAGTATCATAATGATTGCCTTTGTACCAAAGCTCATTAATAAGGTTTCCCCTGAGCCCAAACATAAAAGCGATTTTTTACCCTACGCAATAGCGCTGGCACTCATACTTGCTTTTGTGTCAGAGTTTCTCGGTATTGCTGCTATAACCGGTGCCTACATTTGCGGACTGGCACTATCACAGTTCATACACAGAGAATATATCGAGAAAAAGGTTAAAGCTATCTCCTCTGGATTTCTGGCCTTGATATTTTTTGCAAGTGTTGGTATCGCGGCAGATGTTAAGGGCTTAAGCCCTGAGGTTATACTCATAACTCTTGTAATGTTTGCAGTAGCTGTAGCCGGCAAGCTCATTGGCTGTGCCGGAGCGGCAAGATTGTGTAAAATAAGCAAACGTGAATCAATACAAATTGGTGTAGGTATGATTTCGAGAGGTGAGGTAGCAATTATTACTGCTAATATCGGAATGCAGAATAATATCATATCTGAGGAAATATATATTCCAACCTTGATTGTGGTCATACTCACAACTGTAATCACCCCTGCACTTCTAAAAATTGTCTTCAGTAACAAAAAGGGTGATAAGGAGTTAACTGCTTGATTAAACTTAGAGTTAGTTGATAAGAATTTAAACAAAAAACGTTCCGGGCACGCCCCCGGAACGTTTTTTGCATTTATGCTTATATAACCATATCTACAAAGTACTCTCTATTGCCCAGACATCTTAGCCTGCACTTCCATTATTATTGTCTGTATATCGGCAGCGGTCAGCTCTCCTTTTGGATTAAAGTTACCATCCTTGTCAAGCTTTATTATTCCCGAGCTGACAACTGCTTTTACAGCTGGTTTTGCCCAGCTTGGCACTTTATCAATATCTGAAATATTTATTTCCTTGGCCTCAAGCGGCTTACCATTTAATATTGCTATTTTCATTATAATGACTGACAGCTGCTCTCTGGTCAGCTTGCTATTTTCATATAAATTACCTTTGCCATCACCGGTTAAAAGGCCCAACTGTAC
>JAEZIV010000256.1 GCA_023436515.1 Bacillota bacterium | reverse complement strand
TCTGGCTCAGTTTGTTAGGGTTCAAATCCTTAACCCGCAGCCAAAAAGTATTTCAATTATATGATTGAAATACTTTTTTTTGTGAGGCTTTTCAATTTTCTTTGTGGTAAAAGATTTTGAAAATGCAAAAAGCAGAAGTAATAACTCCTGCTTTTCACATATCTTTTTCGTTAAAGCGTCCGGGCAAAACAAAAGAGATCGTCAGTAAATAGTAGTATTATTATAAAATCAATTATATTAAGTGTCAATAGATGAATTGGCAAAATAGGTATCTTTTGTTTATAAATAAAAATTTGAGTAACTACCAAATCGAGCTATCTGGGAATAAAAATGTTTAGCACACCCATACATAATCCCGGGGAATATTTTGTGATAATTGCTTTTGAAAAAGCCACGCCATTATGGTAGAATATTAGAGCAATTGTAATATTATGTATGACATGATATAAAGGTGTATAGCTCTTAAGTCTATAGTATTGTTGACGTTATATAGAAGCCTGATAGTATAAATGCAGGTGTTGATTCAAGGGAAATTTGCTGCTGAGGATGAAAATATCGTATTTTTTTGGGAAGACTATAATGAAAAGGGAGTTTATCCTATAATGGATGCTATCCAGTCATAAAATTATTTCTTATCAGATTAATGTCAAGTTTGTAATTACGGGTAAAGGACCGTGTTAAAATATACAATTAAACATAGCCATAAGCTGGAATATTCTAATAGGCTGAGGTGGGCTGAGGGCTCAATATAGCATGTTCAGTATATTTAAAGGGCTAGTAGGTGAGGAGGTTTGTTTAGAACTTATAGGATTCGGATATAGCTATTCATAGAACATATGAATTTTTCGTCATTGCTGCTTTCGAAGGAGTGGGAGAGGGCATTCCGGTGGTGGCAGACGACGTTGATGGTTTGTGTGAAATTGTAATCTTGGTGAAGATTGAGAGAGTCTTTGGTGGAAATTCGAGCTCACTAACTGATTCATAATCTTAATTTGATGAGAACTTAGCTCTTATCTGGATAATTATGAAAATAATAAAGGAGTTATGCAAACTTTATTGCCAGTTTATTTCCTGAACAGGTAATGGACTAGTACAGGCATGTTTTAAATTTAGCAGTACAAATACACTGATGTTTGTAGATGAACATTAATTAATTATATAGATTAAATTGGAGGATTTATTTGTGTCAAAAAGTAAAAAGAAATTAAAGGTAATACCCCTTGGTGGTCTGCAGGAAATCGGAAAGAATATTACTGCATTTGAATATGGTGAGGATATTGTGGTTGTAGATTGCGGCCTCTCTTTTCCGGAGGATGAAATGCTGGGAATTGATCTTGTAATTCCCGACGTAAGCTATCTGGTTAAGAATAAGGATAAGGTAAGAGCAATTATTCTTACTCATGGGCATGAGGATCATATTGGAGCTCTGCCATATGTACTCAGGGAGTTAAATGTGCCAATATATGGGACTAAATTAACTCTAGGGCTTGTAAAGTACAAGCTTGAGGAGCATGGACTTCTTGATGTTGTTGATTTACAGACTGTTGCGCCGGGTCAATCCGTAGAGCTGGGTGTATTTAAAATTGAGTTTATCAGAGCTACTCATAGTATAGCGGATGCCGTGTCTTTGGCTATTTTTACCCCAGTGGGAACAATTGTGCATACCGGTGACTTTAAGATAGACTATACTCCTATTGAGGGCGAGCCTATGGATTTAGCCAGGTTAGCCGAGTTGGGCAAAAAGGGTGTCCTTCTTCTCATGTGCGACAGTACAAATGTTGAAAATGAAGGCTACACAATGTCAGAAAGAACCGTTGGTCAAACCTTCAATGAGATATTTATGAACTGCCGGAGCAGAATACTTGTTGCTACCTTTGCATCAAATGTACATCGAGTACAGCAGATATTTAATGCTGCAGTAAAGTTCGGTAGAAAAGTAACTGTTATCGGAAGAAGCATGGTGAATGTGGTTAATGTGGCTATGGAACTGGGCTACATCAATGTACCGGAAGGTGTTTTGGTAGATATGGAGAACATGGATAAGGTTCCCCATGATAAACTGGTTATAATAACTACCGGCAGCCAGGGCGAACCTATGTCGGCTCTAACGAGAATAACCTTCTCAGAGCACAAAAAGGTGGAAATAGTTCCAGGTGATACTGTTATCATATCTGCTTCACCTATACCGGGTAATGAAAAGCTTATATCAAGAGTAATCAATGAGCTTTTCAAAAAGGGTGCAAACGTAATATATGAAGCACTAGCGGATACTCATGTTTCAGGTCATGCCTGCCAGGAGGAAATCAAGCTGATCCATTGCCTTGTAAAACCAAAATTCTTTATGCCGGTCCATGGAGAGCACAGACACCTGAGGCAGCATGCCGATCTGGCAGTAAAAATGGGTATGAATAAGGAAAAAACTTTTATTCTGGATATAGGAAAGGTTTTAGAACTCACCAGTGATTCAGCAAAAATCAATGGCAGTGTAACAGCCGGGAAGGTACATGTGGACGGTCTTGGTGTAGGGGACGTAGGAAATGTTGTACTTCGAGATAGAAAGCACTTGTCACAGGACGGCTTGATTGTTGTTGTAATAACAATTGAGGGCGACACTGGGAATGTTGTTGCAGGGCCTGATATAATTTCCCGCGGCTTTGTATACGTT
>JAEZIV010000229.1 GCA_023436515.1 Bacillota bacterium | reverse complement strand
TGAATTCCATACTTCAGCCTGTCAAAGCTGAAGGAATGCTTTGCATATAACTGATGAGCCAGCTGGTCATAACGGCTTATAGGGCCTTGAATAATCTGAGGGAAGAATGAGACAAACAGTGCATACTTAAAGAAGCTTCTTTCTGGCTGATACTTTGCTCTGTAGACATCGATAACATAGCCCGCCGATTGAAAAATATAGAAGGACAGTCCTACAGGCAGCAGCCAGGTTAATTTGGGAAAGCTAAAGTCACTGATAAAATCCAATACCAGATTTAGATTTTCTGCAGTGAAGTTATAATATTTTATTGCAGCCAGTATGCCAAAATTGATTAATAAAACACATGCAATTACCCATTTTTTATTTCTGATGTACCTGTCAGAGAGGGCCTTCTTTTCCTCTGATGTTATATCCTTAGGTAACTTACTAAACTGCTCTTTCTTTAAATTATTTATCCGTCCCAGCAGAAGTCCGCCGGAATAGGTGGTAAGGGTAGTAAAAAGCAGAAATCCAACTATTTTGTATCCATAGGTTAAATAATAAAAATAGCTGCCTATTAGCAAAACAACCCACTGAACTCTTTTAGGAACCAGATAATAAACAGTTATCACGCTTATTAAGAATAGCATAAATGCTGCTGATGACAATGACATGCTTTTATTCCCCGTCTCTCAGTCTCTTTACAAGATTCCAAATTGCTTCTGTAGTGTTGAAGTTCTCAGGAATGAGATCTTCTACCCCTATTTGAACATCAAAAGCCTCTCCTATCTCACCAACCAGGGCTACAATATCAAAGGAGTCCAAAATGCCGTCATCTATTAATGCCCTTTTTTCATTGAAATCTATTTCAGGTCTTAATTCTTTCAATATTCTGATCAATTCCTCCACGCTTGTCTCCATTTCCGACTTGAAATATCCCATCAAGCCCATTGATATTTTATATTTGCTGTTATTAGTGTTTCTATCAAGTTGATATTCGTACAAATATTAATTACTACAGTTTGAGTAACCCTACTGATTCCCAGCCATCATAGGTTAGACCTGCGGCTTCATAAAGCTTGCGGGCATCGGGGTTATCTCTTCTGACCCACAACTGAAGCTTTGAATATGCGCTTGCCTCAAGGCTTTGTGTAAAAAATGCCAATAGTCTTCTAGCTACTCCCTTACCCCGAAACTCTGAATCAACTACCAGATGCCAAATAAAACCGGCAGGAGCTTTCCTACTTATGTGAAGAACTCCTTGCACGCTACCAGCTATATCTTCTGCTATAAGTATTTCCTGCCTTTCTATATATCCCTCAGTTTCGGTCTGAGAAGGTACGCACCCCAAATACCGATCAAAGTTTTGAGCTATGAGCTCATGTACCTTAACAGCATGTTCTGCTTGGGCATATCGTACAGATATTGAAGAATGACTCAGTATAGGCATTAAATCAGGTCTTCCGTTCATTCTGAATCTGTATATATGCTGTTTAAAACCCTTTCCCTCCCAAAAATCAAGCTGCTCCTTTAAAATATGATCTGCAGACTTATAAACAATTTCCAATGCGATGGGTTTATCGGTTGGCAATTTTATATCAGAGCCCGACTCTTTTATGTGATAATATATACGCCAGTGAGAACTACAGTCTAAAAGGAATAGCAGTACAGCACCGGAATCCTCATAGTACAAGCGTCCATCACTTATATACGACTCATACTTTTCCTGCATTATATAATTATTTGTCAGAACACCCTTCTTCATATATGAAGTAATGAGGGTGCTCACTTTCTTAAGTTCCTGAATTCTTTTCATTGTTATATTTCTCCACTAGCCTTCTTCTATCCACTTTACCATTAGCATTATATGGAAACTCATCGAAGCACTCTATTAGATTTGGTATCATATATTTTGGAAGCCTGTCATTAAGTTTGATTATTAGCTCTGCCTTATCCAAGGCTCCAATGTAAAACAATACTATTTTGGAGACCTTATGGTCATAAAAGCATACGCAGGTTTTAATTTCAGCAACCCCATTAACTGCCGCTTCAATCTCTCCCAACTCAATACGGTTTCCCATATGCTTGACCTGTCCGTCCTTCCGTGATATAAATACTAATTCACCGTA
Organism: Bacillota bacterium; assembly: GCA_023436515.1. GTDB lineage: Bacteria > Bacillota > Clostridia > Acetivibrionales > DSM-1351 > Ruminiclostridium. The sequence goes on along the minus strand of JAEZIV010000229.1, from coordinate 6,421 downwards.
TTGATTGAATCTGGCTATATCACCTGTGCAGTATAATATATCTCTGTAGGAAGTATTAAGTGGGTTTTGAATGAAAACCTCTTCCGAAAGAGCGATATTATTTATATAGCCCAAGGCCACACCAGTTCCACGGACACATAACTCCCCGGGTGAGTTATCGGTAACGGGACGCCTGCTATCATCCAACAGTATAACCTCCATATTCCGGCAGGCATTTCCTATTGGTATGACCTCATCATCGGAAAACTCACGGTTAACTATATAATAGGTACAATCCACCGTGGCTTCGGTAGGTCCGTACAAATTAACATACATGGCATCAGGCAAATATCTTCGCCAACCATTAAGGCCTTTTGAGAACATGGCCTCCCCGGCAAAAAAAACCTTATTTATGTATATAGGAACTACTTTCTTTAGAATCTGCGAATTTGATATTAGTGTAACCGCCGAGGTTGCCCACAATATAGAGGTCACCTTATTATCATTTAAATACTCTATCAGCTTTATTGGAAACATAAACAGTTTCTTTGGAATAATGCATAGGGTTATTCCCTTCTTAAGGCATAGGTAAATGTCCTTAACTGACGCATCAAAATAAAAGGGCGTCTGGTTCCCAATTACATCCTCATTATTGAAGCCAAAGGTATCGGACAGCCATTCGGCTAAGTCTATAACATTCTTATGAGGAACAACAATTCCCTTGGGCACTCCCGTCGAACCGGAAGTGAAAATTGTGTAAACCGGGTCTGTATCAATTATTCTGCTTCTAATTGATAATATTTCTTCTATTATCTTGTGCTGACAGCTATTTTCATCAGCTGTCAAGGCTTGGCAAACCTCATCTATATTCATTAACCTTGGGAGCTTTTGCACTCCCTCCAGGCTTTTATTATCCTTTTTTTCACACAAAACCATTAAAGGGTCTAGGGTGTCAATAATTGTTTGAAGTCTCTGGGGAGGTGTCTGGTTATCAATAGGTACATAAAAGTTTCCGCTATATAATACTCCCATAAAGGCGATAAGGGTAAAGCAGGTCCTGTCTACCAGAACAATTACTGGTTTCCTTATAATACCGCCGCATTGACAGGCAATTTCATAGCCCAATCGTTTTGCCCTATACTCAAATTCCGAAAAGGTAACCTCTTGCTCCTCATCCTTTAAGGCCACTTTTTCAGGATATTTGTATGCTGATTGTTCCAAATACTCAAGTACATTAATTTGCAAAAAGAACCTCCAATTTTATGGCTTATTTCCTTTAAACTAAAGATATTAAATTTCAATAATCTGCAAAATTTATTTGAACCTATGTGTTATAATAATAGTTATTATTATAAAAGTCAAGTAAGTTGGAATACGGCAAAATCAAGTATAACACCGCTTTCAACCGATTTTAGCAGGAGGTAATATCACATTGAATCAGCATTACTTTACGGAAAACCCAGAGTCTGAAATAAGAGAAAAGCAATTTAGTGAAACTATAGGCGGAAAGCAGCTGTCGTTTACATCGGTAAGTGGCGTTTTTTCCTTTGAAAGCAGAATTGATAAGGTCTCCCATAATCTGATTAAAAATTTTTCACCTAGCGGGACTAATGTTCTTGATATAGGCTGCGGATATGGAGCAATTGGTTTGTTCATTAAGGCACTCTTTCCCCTTCAAGCTGTTACAATGGTTGATATAAATAACAGAGCTCTGGAATACTCAAAGAAAAATGCTTCGGTCAACGGTTTACAGGTTGAGATATTGCACAGCAACCTTTTTGAAGCACTTGGTGAGCGTAAATATAACGACATAGTTTCCAATCCACCCTTTGCCGCCGGAAAGGAATTGAATACCAGAATGATTAAAGAAGCCTATCACCATTTATCCTACCAGGGAGCACTATGGCTGGTTGCATTTCATAATAAAGGTGGTTCTACGCTAAAAAGCATAATGCATGAAGTGTTTGGAAATGCAATTGACGTAGATAAAAGCGGTGGCATCAGAGTGTATAAGGCAATCAAGAAGCCTATATAATTATCACTTTTCAACTACAAGACCTTTAATAATGTCATATGCCTCTTCCACTGTCAGCGGCAGTTTATCAATATTAAAGCCCTGCTGCTTCAGTGAGTACATTAAGTCGGTAACCTGTGGTACATCAAGTCCAAGGCTTTTTACCTTTTCCACATTACTGAAAACCTCCTTAGGTGTACCATCCAGAACGATATTTCCATTGTCGATTATTATTAGCCTCTTTGCAATTGCAGCTTCATCCATATGATGGGTAATATGGATTATTGTAATATCGTCCTCTTCATTTAACTTTTTCAGTATCTTAATAACTTCTCTGCGGCCTACCGGGTCAAGCATTGAGGTTGCTTCATCCAGTATAATACATTCCGGCTTCATAGCTAATATACCGGCTATGGCTACACGCTGCTTCTGCCCTCCCGACAGTAAATGAGGAGCATTTTTTTTGAACTGGCCTATATCCACAATATCCATGGCTTCATCTACTCTTCGCCTGATCTCGGCTGGCTCAACTCCCAAATTTTCAGGGCCAAAAGCTACATCCTCTTCGACAGTGGTTGCGATTATTTGATTGTCGGGGTTCTGAAATACCATTCCTGCAGTACTTCTAATGCTCCATACATTTTCCTCCTTGGAGGTATCCTTACCTGCAACGAGTACAATACCCTTTTTAGGAACCAATAACGCATTCAAAAGCCTTGATAGAGTTGATTTTCCTGAGCCATTCCTTCCTAGAATAACTACGAAATCTCCTTTTTCTATCTTTGCCGAAACATTATCAAGGGCTGGGATATCTACAGGAACTTCACCGTATGAATTGTATGAAAAACTAACCTCCTGAACATCAAAAAATATACTCATGTAATCCTCCATTAATCCTAAGCATATTACAATTAAACTTCTATCATAAACCTTTGGTAATAATTAAATTTTTCATTAACTGTGTAATCTTTATATCAACGGTAACTTCCAGACTAACTTCATACAATAAGTACGCACCTAAAACAATTACGTAAATTCTCTCGCCTCATTTAAATCGGTTTTGCCGTCGCTCAAACTCAACATCCTGTTTCGATTGAAGCTCAAAGCAGCGTCCTGCTGCTTTGCCGGCATAACCAATTTATCTTCGTCGACAATTTATTGTAATTGTTTATATTCGTGCTTCTTATTTTATGAAGTTGTCCTCTGATACCAGTTGAGTCAAATAATTAGTTTAGCTATAAAGTCAAGTTAATTTCAAGCAATATCAGGTGGTTAAACACTATTTACTTTTTGAATTATTGTAATATGCCAAATGACTAATACGTCTAAAATTCGTATCTGATGCTAAACCTTACCTGTAAATTTCATGACATGAAAGCTCAAGTAAAAATTAATACAAATATAGGGACTAAACATGTAGGCAGTATTCGCTGCCAACAGGTCTAATCCCCTATATTATAGCTTAATAATTTGAATTATCAACTGAATTATACTAACTCAAGGATTACCATTTCAGCAGCATCGCCTCTTCTTGGTCCGAGCTTGTAAATTCTTGTGTATCCGCCGTTCTTACCCTTATACTTAGGAGCAATCTCATCAAAAAGCTTATCAGTGATGTTTACAAACTTTCCATCAGCAGTGCTTGGTCTGTAAACCCAATTCATAATAAGTCTTCTTGCATGAAGTCTTGAAGGGTTATCAACTGATACCATATCAGTCTTCTGCTCTCTATCGATTACCAAGTACTTGTTACCGTTCTTGGATGTCTTAGAGTCTGTAAGCTTAGTACCCTTGCTGTCAACCTTGGCTGCACTTACCTTTACCTGCTTTGAAGTAAAGTTATCTGCTTCCTTAATCGCTATTGTGATAAGTTTCTCTGCAATATTTTTAACTTCCTTAGCTCTCGCTTCAGTAGTTTCAATTCTTCCACTTACAAATAATGCAGTAGTAAGATTCTTTAAAATTGCCTTTCTTTGGTCAGTTGCACGCCCTAACTTTCTTTGACCTGGCATTACCTATCCCTCCTTACCTGATATTATATTAAATACCAAATGTATCATTAATTCGTTAATACTCAATAAACGGTATATCCAAGGTGATGAATCACCTTGTGATGAATCACCTTGTGATGAATCACCTTGTGATGTGAATCTTATTCTTCACTTGGAGCCAATACCAGCCCAAGTGCCTGCAGCTTCTGAAGAACCTCTTCAAGAGATTTTCTACCGAGATTTCTCACCTTCATCATATCCTCTTCGGTCTTGTTGGTAAGATCCTCTACAGTATTGATACCGGCTCTCTTCAAGCAATTGTAGGATCTGACTGACAGATCCAGCTCCTCAATTGTCATCTCAAGAACCTTTTCCTTCTTAGTTTCTTCTTTTTCTACCATGATTTCTGTGTGCTTAGCCTGATCTGACAAGTCAACAAACAAATTCAGATGCTCGCTTAATATTTTCGCACCAAGGCTTATAGCTTCATCAGGATTGATGCTTCCATCAGTCCAAACCTCCAATGTAAGCTTGTCATAGTCAGTTATCTGACCAACACGAGTATTCTCAACAGTATAGTTAACCTTTTTAACAGGAGTATAAATTGAGTCCACAGGTATTACACCTATTGGTTGACCGGTCTGCTTGTTCTTTTCAGCAGCAACATAGCCTCTACCTTTGCTTATTGCAAGCTCCATATAGAATCTATGATCACCGTTTAAGGTTGCAATGTGGAGCTCAGGATTGAGTATTTCAACGTCCTGATCGGTTATAATATCACCAGCGGTGATAGGTCCCTCACCATTTGCATCAATATAAATAACCTTTGATCCTTCACCATGGATTTTTAATGAGAGAGACTTTATGTTGAGTATTATCTCAGTTACGTCCTCAACTACACCCGGTACTGTAGAGAATTCATGAAGAACTCCATCGATTTTAATCGAATTAACAGCCGCACCAGGTAAGGAAGAAAGTAATATTCTTCTCAATGAGTTACCAAGAGTAATACCATAGCCTCTCTCCAAAGGCTCAACTATAAACTTGCCATATGTGTTATCTTCGCTATTAGCTACACATTCAATTCTAGGCTTTTCTATTTCTATCACCAAGAACCCTCCCTTAACAACTTTTTATTTTTTGAGGGCAACTGATTCATGTAAGCTACCTCGCAGCTTACATCGCATACATTATCACAGAGAATTATATATAAATAATCCTTTCAGTTGCTTCCAAGTCATTTTTTACTTAACTAATTATTACTTGGAGTACAACTCTACGATCAAGTGTTCCTTGATTGGTAAATCAATGTCTTCTCTTGCTGGAAGAGCGATAACTTTACCTGTAAAAGTCTCAGGATCATACTCAAGCCATTTTCGAATTACTTTGCCACCGGTAATATCTGCGATAGCCTTAACTTTTTCTGAACTTCTGCTCTTGGTAGCAAGTGCTATAACATCACCAACCTTTAAGAGGTATGATGGTATGTTAACTCTCTTACCGTTTACAGTGAAGTGACCATGAGTTACTAACTGTCTTGATTCCGGTCTGGATGTTCCAAGTCCAAGTCTGTAAACTGTATTGTCAAGTCTTGTTTCAAGGATCTGTAACAGATTTTCACCTGTAATACCCTTGCGTCTTGCAGCCATTTCAAAGTATTCACTGAACTGGCCTTCCAATACGCCATAAAATCTTCTTACTTTTTGCTTCTCACGTAGCTGTATACCATATTCAGACATTTTCTTCTTTGCCTGTCCATGCTGTCCGGGAGCATATGCTCTTCTAGCTACGGAACATTTATCAGTATAGCATCTCTCGCCCTTTAAGAATAGCTTTTCGCCTTCTCTTCGGCAGAGTCTGCAAGATGCTTCAGTATATCTTGCCATCTAAATTTACACCTCCAAATTTAATCAATATTAACCAATAATCTTAACTACAAATATCATTTGTGGAAATAGCCACTCTGTGGTTTTCTCCACGTGAGAATAGAAAAGTTCTCACTGTGAAACCAGGTTTCACTAAACTCTTCTACGCTTAGGTGCTCTGCAGCCGTTGTGAGGAATTGGTGTAACATCCTTTATAAGGCTAACTTCCAGGCCTGCAGCCTGCAATGCTCTGATTGCTGCTTCTCTACCTGCACCGGGTCCTTTTACATATACTTCAACAGTCTTTAAGCCATGTTCCATCGCAGCTTTTGCAGCTGTTTCAGCAGCCATCTGCGCAGCAAATGGAGTACTTTTTCTGGAACCTCTGAAACCTAATCCACCTGCACTTGCCCATGAAAGTGCATTACCGGCAGTATCTGTCAGAGTAACAATTGTATTATTAAAAGATGAACGGATATGAGCAGCTCCACGTTCAATGTTTTTACGTTCTCTTCTTTTTCTGGTAGTTCTTTTAGCACCAGCAGTCTTCGTTGCCATTTGTTCGCAAACCT
>JAEZIV010000074.1 GCA_023436515.1 Bacillota bacterium | reverse complement strand
GTCTTGCCTTTAACATCAGGAACCTGAACCTCCTGCTTAAGGAGTTTCTTATCCTCTTCAGTGTATTCCTTTTCAATACCCTTGTAAGTGAGAATGTCATCAATAAGTTTACCTACAACAGGAGCCACCAGCATACCACCACCGGGGTTATATACATCAGGATAATCCAACACCACTAAAACACAAATAACGGGATTATCTGTTGGTGCTATAGCTGAAAAGGACACTATATATCTCTTATTCTTACCTTGTACAAGGAGCTGCTCATTTTCACGAGTTTCTGAGGTACCTGTCTTTCCTCCAATTTTGTAACCCGGAATTCTGGCATTTTTACCGGTTCCTATATCAACAACACCCTTAAGAATATCCTTTAGTGTATCTGAGGTTTGTTTTGATATAACTTTTCTTACAACCTTAGGTTCAAATTTCTTAATAACATTACCTGATTCATCTATTACTTCCTTTACCACATGAGGTGTAATAAGATCTCCCCCATTTGCAATGGCGCCATAAGCTTGAATCAGCTGAATTGGAGTTATTTGAAAACGCTGACCAAAGGAAGCAGTAGCAATATCAATCTCAGTGGGCTTCTTATGTATAATACTGCCAGCTTCACCGGGAAGATCAATTCCTGTTTTTTGATTAAAGCCAAAGGCTTTTACATAGCTATAAAACTTATCAATTCCAAGTTTTTGTGATAAGCGAACAAAAACGGGGTTACAGGAGTTATACACGCCCTCTCTAAAGGTTTCATGTAAATGAAAATTCGGCTTCCAGCAATTAATACTATGACCTGCTATTTTAATTGTGGCATCAGTTACCTGAGTATCGGGAGTAATAGCTCCTTCTTCCAGCCCTGCTGCTGATGTTATGGGCTTAAAGGTAGATCCGGGCTCATATGTATCTACAACAGCTTTATTTCTCCATACAGTTTTCTGAAGGTACTGAACATCCTCAATACTGGTTCCAGTCCAGTTTGTAGGATCCTTTCCAGCTGGCACTGCTCTCGGATTATTCAGATCAAAATCGGGCTTTGAGCTAAGAGCCAGAATCTCACCATTTCTGGGGTCCATTACAATTGCAGTTCCTCCGTTTATAACATTATTATCTGAAATTGCTTTTTCAAGAGCCTTTTCTGCGAAATACTGAATAGTCTCGTCTATGGTCAACACAACATCGTTTCCATCCTGGGGTTGGATGTACTTTTCTTCTCCCATAGTCAGTTCCATACCACTGGCATCAACTTCACTGAGAATTTTGCCAGGAACTCCTTTGAGATACTGCTCCATCATTTTTTCCACACCGTCAATGCCGTCATTATCTGTATTGGTGAAGCCAACAACGTGCGCGGCAAGGTTGCCATTTGGGTAAAATCTTTTTGTATCCTCATCTATAAAAATACCATTGATTTCATTATCCTTTTTCCATTGACGCACCTTTGAGCCTGTATCTTTATCAACCTTTTGCTTAATTATCTCATATTGTGCCTTTTTATTTATTTTTTTAAGAATGGTATCCTTCTGCATATCCAGAATCTCCGCCAATCCACTTGCCACCATGTCGATATCCTTATTGGCTTCCCTTACCATTTGAGGGTTTATTGTTATGGTCTCCACAGACCCGCTAACGGCAAGGGGCTTCATATTTCTATCGTATATAGTACCTCTCTTGGGACTTATAGTTCGATTATTGGTTTGCTGTTCATACGCCTTTTGCTGGTACTCCTGTCCATTTGCAATTTGAATCCAACCTATTCTGAAGACAAGAAGAAATGTAAATAGTGTAAATGCTCCAAGAATAAATAGGAGCCTCTTTTTTATTGTAATATTTGGATTAGCCAAAGGTATCCCTCCCGAACTGTATTGTAAACTGACTGAGCCTTTTTATAAATCTTATTAATAATATTATTTAAACTAAAAATATATTATTAATATCTAAATTCCCGACATTGAAAAAACTATAGACTCAATATTAGAATATATATAAATCTATAGTTAATTGAAGCTTATTATTTAATTCATGTTACTTTTAGTTCAAAATAAATTCCATAGTTTTCTGGCGCCGTTTTCTATCCCCTGTATTATTGAAGCCACCAAGCCTTCCTCTTTAGCCGCAAATATGGTTACATCCTTTTTGGGCACGCTTATGTAAACTATCTGACTTTTGTCAGGTTTATGCATACTAAGCTTATTCTCAGCTATATCTCTTATACTCTGCAAGGACATTGCCTTTTCAACTTCCAACGAAAGTCTTGTGTTTTCATTCTGAATGGCTGTATATTCCTTGCTCAACTTATTGTTATCGTAATTCATCTGACTAATTTGTGCATATCTCAACATAATAACTGCACACATACTGAAAATCAAAAACATATTTACCATGATTCTTTTCTTTAGCTTGGCATTGTTCCTTGCTATCTTTTTAGACTTTAATACTGAATTCTGTTCATAGGGATCATAGCCATCTCTATAATCAGGCAAGTTAGGATTTTGCAGCTGTTCTTGCTTTATTTTCTCTGCAGTAGATCCGTAGACATATTTGCTATTCCGTGCGGCCATTAACTTACCCTCCTTGTCAAGATTCAAAAAGTTAGGATGTTGGGAACCAGATCTGACTCTGATTCCCTCCCATTTTTAGAAGTTTCCTCTTTAGTTTTTTATTTGGTTTTCATTAGTAAAGTTAATTTTTTGTCCTTTGTTAAATAATCCTTTGTTTATCAATATTTTTATCTTTGGTTTTTAGTTTTCTTCTCTTTTGTAAATCAGTTTTCTTTTGTGTACCAGTTATTTCTTCCTATGAATTCGCCTTGCTTATATGAATATTATATACGCTCCAGTACTCTAAGCTTTGCACTTCTTGCCCTCGGGTTGTATTCAAGTTCCTCCTCCGATGCAACAACAGGTTTTCTGTTTACAAGTACTCCTCGCGGCTGCTTCCCGCAAACACATACAGGGAAGGTCGGAGGACACGTACATGGGTTCACTTCCTTATTAAACTGCAGCTTTACTATTCTGTCCTCCAGAGAATGGAAGGTAATTATACACAATCTTCCTCCGGGTTTTAAAAGAGTAACACAATCTTCAATTGTTTTATTAAGGATATTTAGTTCATCATTTACTTCAATCCTTATAGCCTGAAAGGTTCTCTTTGCAGGATGAGGGCCATCTCTCCTTGCACTGCTTGGAAC
>JAEZIV010000293.1 GCA_023436515.1 Bacillota bacterium | reverse complement strand
GGCTGCCCCTGCTCAATAGTGATATCGTTGCACCTTCTGCCTTTTGTCAACAGAGGATGACCAAGCTCCTGTGCAACGATTCCGGTTTTCTCCTTTTCAGAAACCTTGGGCATAATATACTCGGGATTGTCATGGCACATGATGGAAAGACTGCTTAAGGCCTCAACCTCACCAATAGCCTCAAACCACCTTTCAACATATTTACCGCTGACCTGCTTCCAGCCTTCCAACGCAACCATGCAGTGGAAATCCCATAAGGTTATGGTATTAATCACGATATGAAGAAAGTTATATCTATTGGCTATGATGTCCCACAGCCTCGAGAGCTTTTCTATCTGCCTCCAGGCAGGAAGCTTGGCTTCTCCATGAAGAGACTTTTTGAGGTTGAGCATATGAGGGCTCGCAAAGCTTTCTGTCTCAAACTTCTTAAGCAGCAAGCCGTATACCTTAAGAGTATCCGAATACTTCTCCACCAGCTCAAAGCTTTTATTTCTGAAGTTAATTTTGTAGCCAAGCATTAAGAACTGAATTACAAAACCTGCTATGGGCAAATAAAAGGGAAGGATTTTATATAAAGATAAAACGGTAATAATTATTGTCGTAACAGGAAGAGCAGTAATAAGAAATCTAAACCAGCCTTCGGAATACAGCTTGGTTTCCTCCTTGGCCCAGTTAAAGACATCATCTAGCTTCTCGATGGTATCGTTCAGCGCTTTTGTATGCTTTTTGCCCTTTGTATCTGTATCAGGCAGTACTATACTTTTGCCTGTAATGAGAGCACTTGAATATATGCGGTGCCTGAAATAGAGCTTTCTTGCAAGCTCCTTCACGGCCTCCTGTCTGTTTACTATATCCTCTGAACTCTCTAAAGGCTTAAGAAACATATTTGCCAAGCTGTTTCTGCCGGAATAAGTGGTAGTCATATTTAACATTTGAAAAAGTGAGCCATTGCCGAAAAGATCCAGGTCATAGGTATAATTATTCTCTGAGTCTTCAAACTCTTTACCTGTGTCGGTAAAAGTTGTCCATTGGCCTTTTGCGCGTTTAAGGCATAAAGTATTAATCTGCAGCATTGCCTGGGCATAGCTTCTACGTTTTATCTGCTTGCTATGAATACTGGATAAATAAATGTATCCTGATGCCAGAATTACAAGTGCTGAAGCCAATAAAATGTACTGCTTCAATAAGAATAAACCAATAATCAGTGCAGCCCCGGCGAAAAATACCAGTAGTTTTATGTTACCTATTAAATTGCAACTGCGGCTTAAGGTTTCATGCCTTTTACCGTATGCGTCAACTCTTCTCTGATATTTACTTTCGGGAGTATACATTTTAGCCTCCATACTAAAGAAGATTTTTTATTATACCGGTTCCTGCCACGAAGGTTCCTATTGAGGCCCCGATATTAGACATTATAACCACTAATAAGGTTTTTAGAAAACGATTTCTAAATATACCTTTTATACTGAATACATCGGATTGTAAATTCTGAATGTCCTGCACAGTAGGCTTCCTGATTGAAGCCTCCACCAGTCCCGCAAACCAGCCGCAGGCAAGCATTGGATGTATTGCAGTAAAAGGAGCAACGACCAAGGAGGTCAAAATACTCAAGGGATGTCCAAGGGACAGAGCGGTAAATAAAGCTGCTAAAACACTTGTCCACAACACCCATGCTGACAATTGTTCAAGACCGGTCTGAAAACTGATAACAAAAGCATAGGCCAACAGGGCTACTACTATACCGGGAATTATCCATGCTGCAACTTTTGAGAATTTGCCCTTCTTCGGGACGGTGGATATCTCTTCCATGTCCTGCTCCTTGAACAATTCCGTCTTAATTCCAGGAACATGAGCACCACCGAGGACAGCCACTACTTTATTCCCAGGAGCATTTTTTATTTTATAAGCCAGATATTGATCTCTTTCGGAGATAAGCACTTCACCTACGACGGGGAACTGGTTTCTCAAGCCTGAAATTGCTGCCTCAAGCATATCCTCCTTCAAAAGCTCCTGCAAGTCCTGATCAGATACTTCTGCATCTTCGCCAATAGAAAAAATCAAGGTGAACAAAAGCTTTAGCTTTTCCCTTAACTTCAACTTGCGCCATATTCTTAAAAAAGTTGTCTGAATACTTCTATCCGCAAGAACCAGTTTGGCATTAACCTCAGCTGCACAGCTTATAGCTTCAGTCATTTCTCCGCCCACATTTGTATCCAGCTTCTTTGCAATCTTTTTCTGGTAGGAGCTCAAAATCAGGTTCGCAATTAGGAATCCAACCTTCTTCTCCTTTACTATTTTAACAATATCGGTACTTTCCCAGCTTTTTGGGTTCCGAATACTTTCATACCGCTGTTCGTCAAGCTCAATACACACGCTGTCAGGCAACTCCCTAGTTATCACTCTCCTGACCAACTCCACACTTTCTGCAGAAACATGGGCAGTCCCAACAAGAATTATTTCCTTGTCATCGTATTGAATTCTTGTAACATTTTTTTCATCTGCAATTTCGCCCGATAAATCCGTTCGTTCGTTGATATCTTCATTTATGTTAATATCATTAATATTATTTTCATCTATATTGGTAATTTCGTTTATATCTGTATTTTCATTGGTATTTTCATTTATATTAGAGTTTAAATTTTCTGTCATAAATATGTTCATTTCCTTCCTTTAATTATGAATAACAGTATACCTTTGCACACATTTCAAGTCAATGATTGCTTTACAGTCCCCAAGGCACATCCAACCTCTAACCCTGTAGAGCTTTCTAAAAAAGTGCACTCAAATAAATGAGTGCACTTAAAAGCGCATTGCTTACTTATTAATTAAAGTATAGAGCTCTTTATATATATGGCCGTTTGTAGCAATAGCTGCCGTTTTGTATAGATAACTCAGCTTTTTGCCCTCCCAGTCAGTTATACTCCCGCCGGCTTCTTCGAGGATAATGGAAGCTCCGGCATAGTCCCAGGGCTGAAGCTCCAACTCAAAATAACCATCGGTACGTCCCGCAGCCACACTACAAATATCAAGAGCAGCGCAGCCGGTACGGCGTACATCTCTGCATTGCATAAATACTTCTCTAGCCAGACGGAAGGTGGCGTCAGCCTTTCCCTTATCGTAGGGTGAGGTTCCAAAGGTAATCAGGCTGTCCTTCAAAGTCCTGCTACCGGAAACCCCTATTGGCATATTGTTTACAAAGGCGCCCTTCCCCTTTATGGCTGAAAAAAGCTCATCAAGGTAGGGGTTATAAACAATACCTGCATAGGGTATTCCTTCAACTACCAATCCCAGTGCCACACAGGAGTACTTATAGCCGTACATAAGGTTTGTAGTACCATCTACCGGATCAAGAATCCATGTATATTTTCCAAAGGAAAAATCATTTGCTTTTGTCTCCTCGGCAATTATATTGCTTTCGGGCAAAATCTCATAAAGTCTTTTAACAATAATCTCCTGTACCTTCAGGTCAATTTCTGTAACAAAATTTGCATCCCCGCTTTTTGTGATGACCTTTTGATCATCAACCTCCAGCAAAAGTAGCTTTCCTACCTCCTTGACCAGCTTTTCTGCTTCATATATTACCGAGTCTGAAATCATTTTTATTTTAGCTCCTGATACCTTTTAATTTTCTTTGTTGTAGTTTTCTCAAACTCTGTATCCCTGAGTATAAATTCCTTTACATACTTATAGGTTACAAGCTCCTTGTTTATCCTCTTGACCTCTGAGCTGATAATACTGTTTATATCCCCTGATATTACGCCATTTTTAGTATCCTCTTCAAACTTCTCCAGGTCAGGTACAATCTGAGCGCATACAACAACATCATCCTTGCCTTCAATGCCGTATACGAGGGATTCCTTAATATAATCACTCCTGTTAAGCAAGGTTTCAATTTCCTCAGGGTAAACATTCTTTCCGTTCTTAGTTATAATAACATTCTTCTTTCTACCGGTAATGTGAACAAAACCGTCAGAATCCATAAAGCCCATATCTCCGGTATAGAACCATCCGTCTCTTATTGCTGCATCAGTGGCTTCCTTGTTTTCATAATACCCCTGCATAACGCTGGGCCCCTGAACCTTTATTTCACCAATACCCTCGTTATTTGGGCTGTCTATGACAACTTTGAGCCCTGGAAGAGGTAAGCCGGCCGCGTCGTCCTTAAACCAGCAATCCCTGTTTAGTGCAACTATTGGAGCACACTCAGTCAGCCCATAGCCTTGAACAAGCTTTATACCAATTTCTCTAAAGCCCTTTGCTACCAGAGGGTCAATGGCAGCCGCACCACTTATGAATAATCTTAAGTGTCCGCCCAGCCCGTTATGGATTTCTGCAAAGAGCTTCCTCTTTATATCCACTCCAAAAACCCCGGCCAGCTTGCTTAATCGTATTCCCAGCTTTAACTTTTTTGGTCCTCCGGGCTTTTTTGCCACCTGATTCATCAACTGCTTGTATATGGATTCAAATACCAAAGGTACACCGTTCATTACTGTACATTTGGATTCCTTTAGATTTTTTACAATATGGCGAAGTCCCTCACAGAAGGCTACTGTACAGCCTCGATACATCTGGCAAAGGAAACCGCAGGTGCATTCGTAGGTATGGTGCATAGGTAACAGTGATAAAAAGACATCCTTTTCATCTATATACAACATTGAACACATAGCCATCAGATTCTCGGCTATATTTCTGTGAGAAAGCATAACTGCCTTCGATTTATCTGTTGTTCCTGAGGTAAACAGCAATACTCCCAAGGCTTCGTTATCAATAACTGAGCCTGTAAACTCCTTGTTTCCTGAAGCTATAAGCTCAGCTCCCTTTTGCTGTAGCTTTGTATATGATAGCTGCCCCTCGGCATCCTCCTCCAGATCCATATTAATAAAGTATTTGCAGGAGCTTATGTTTTGAAAAATTTTCTCGATATTCTTCAATACTGTGCCAGAGTAAATAATTGCATCTGCTTCGCTTCTGACAAGACAGTTTTCTATTTCATTCTGGGGAAGCTCCTTGTCAAGAGGAACAGCAATACCAGCGCCATTGCACACAGCCAGATAGGAGGTTGACCATTCATACCTGTTTTCACCGATTATGGCTATTTTTTTGCCCTTCAGATTCAGACTTAGCAAAGCTGTACCTAACGCATCTATATCCTCCTTGAACTTTCTATATGAAATAGGAACATAATCCCCTCCAGATTTAGGTTTTGTAAGAAATGCCGCTTTATCGGAATAGATGGCTGCACTTTGTTCAATCATATCTTTGAGATTCGAAATCTTTCTTACTTCATATAATGGTCTGTCTTTCATCGGTGGTAACCTCCAATATAAATTTTACATTACCGATTTTTAATATACCTCTACTAGGATTCGGTAATATGGCCAAATTAATTTTATCACATCTGTATGAAAATTAGTACAAATTTACTATAATAGTTTCTTTCAACCTTTAACCCTCTATGCTTCTGAAGTATCCCAAATATTCCATACAGTATTCATCCTTGCCAGCTATCATTTCGGCAATATATATTGTATTTTTAATCTGCTCATTGGTTATATCTACAATACCACTGTCAAGCCCGGCATATATAGCTGCAGTCAGAAATGCCGAATTTATGGCAGCTCTTTTTGGCAAACCAAAGGATATATTTGATACACCGCATATTATGTGAACTTCCGGATGAATCTTCCTGAGTCCTGCAATGGTGTCTATGGATACCTTTGCAGATTCATTGTCCACAGCTAAGGCCTCGGCTAATACGTCAATATATATTTTATCCTTGTCAATGCCCTCCTTCTGCAATATTTCAACCAGCTTCAACGAGTTCTCTAATCTCTTTTCTGATGTTCTCGGAATACCCTCCATATCTATGGGCAGACAGACTACTCCTGTATTATACCTTTTTACCAGAGGCAGCAATTCATTAATTCTATCCTGAAGGGTTACCGAATTAATTATGACATCTCTTCCGGGAACAAGCTCAAGGGCCTTTTCAATCACGACCGGTGAGGGTGAGTCCAGCATAATCCCGCAGTTTGTATTTTCAGTCACAATTTTTAGCACATATTCCATCATTTCAGCTTCCTGCTTTCTGAATATGGCGGTGTTTACATCCAGATAATTTGCTCCGGCCTTCTCCTGCTCAACCGCAATTCTTTTCAGCTCTTCTGAATTCATCTCCTTCATGAGTTCATGGATCCTGGGTATTGAGCTGTTTAGCTTTTCACCTACTATAATCATATTAAACCGTCTCCTTTATATCATTAATTCTTTTTATAAGCTGACACACTACGTTTGTTCTTTTAAGAGGGGTCATTATATAGAAACCGGCTACATGCTTATATAGCTTGGCAACGCACCCTATGGCGTGTTCTATTCCAAGGGTCTCTGCCTCTTCACGGTTCTTGTCTCTGAAGGACTCTATTACAGCCTGATCTATCTCAATTCCCGGGACCTCATTATTGATAAACTGTGCATTTCTATAGCTGACTAGGGGCATTATTCCCGCAAAAACCGGAACCTTCAGAGCTTCAACCGCCCTTATGATATTTTTTACCGCAGTATCAGTGTACGCTGCCTGTGTAAGAAAATAGCTAATGCCGTTTTCAATCTTCTTATAAGAACGCCTGAGCTCGGCTTCAAAATTCGGTGCATTTATATTGAGAGCCCCTCCAATTTCAAAGCCTGCTTCCCCGAATATATTGGTATTCAGGCTGGTTACGTAGCTTGCCAGATTTGTGGAATTAATACTGTAAACACCTCTGATATCCTTTTTTTCGAGGTTTGCTATAGGGTCACCGGTAACCAGTAAAACATTGCGTACCCCCTCAATGCTCAAAGCAAGAAGAGTCGCCTTTATTCCTAAAAGATTCTTATCTCTGCAGGTTATGTGAGGCATAACGGGAACACCTGCTTCCCGTTGAATTTTTGCAGCCATTATTGCGCTGTCTGCTCTTGCTTTCGCTAAAGGCGAATCGGCAATGGTTATCATATCAACACCTGATTGCTTTAGTAGAAAAGCATCCTTGAGCATGTACTCCCAATTTGTATCAAAGGGAGGGTCTATTTCAACAAATATTGGTTTCTTTTCTGCAACTAGCCTTTGAACCAGGTGTACATTGCTCGGAGCTTCCGAAACAATCTCCCGTTGCTCCACAGAGCTGACAGGTCCCCTGCCTGAGGACAGCCTTCCTGCTGCTGCTGCAATGTGCTTTGGTGTGGTTCCGCAGCAGCCACCGAGTATTTTTACTCCCATATTATTGAGTTCCAGCAGCTTTTCAGCAAAATACTCAGAATTATCCACATAGACAGCCCTTCCTCTTTCAGAGGAGGGATATCCGGAGTTTGGCATGATACTTAGAGCCCTTCCCGTCAGGTCAAGGCTGTTAACAAGCCTGCACATATGTGCAGGGCCACTTATACAGTTGAAGCCGCAGCTATCAACCAATCTGCTTTCGCTTAACTTTGTAAAAATATCCTGATAATATAGACCTTCCTTGGTGTAACCATCGGGATATACGGCAAATGAAGCCACGATTACGGCATTTGGCTTTACTAGTCGTATATAGGCTGAAAGTTCAAGAATAATACCGTAATGAGAAAAGGTTTCAAACAGAAAATATTCTGCACCGCATTCAAGAAAAATATTAATAATTCTTTTGTATTCAAGCTCTTCATCTAAGCCTTCTGTTACAGGAATGGGGCCAATATCGGCAAAAACAAGGACAGTACTGTCCCTTGCCGCATTACAGGCTATATCCCAGCCCTTCTTAATAATCTCCTCAACCTCCTGCTGCTCACAAGCCAAGGAAAACCTGTTAGCTCCAAAGGTATTGGTCTTTATCCCATCGGCACCAGCATTTATGTATTCCTTATGTATATTGTAGACACTTTGACTGTCTGTAAGATTTGCCAGCTCACAAGCAATGCTTTCATTGTATTTCGAAGAATAATAGGTGCCCATGGCACCATCAAACAGCAAATAGTCTCTTTTTTCAAATAAGCCCATATTACATCGATTCCTTTACTGTAGACAGGGTACAAGGGAATTCTATGCCTCGCCCTTTGGATAATTATACGTTTTGTTGTTGTACCAGTCAAGAAATTAAACATTTTCAGGTTTTTCCCATAGAGCCGGCTAAAGCTTCTCAGGCAGCTCAAATACAGCACGAGCTGTTCAATATAAGTCCCTTGTTTCCATTGCTCGGGCTATTTTTTAAAGTACTGCTTCATAACCTTTGCAGATATTTTGGCAGCAGCAGTTCCGCCGTAGCCGCCCTCCTCTGCTATTACCGCTATTGCTATTTCAGGCTTTGCATAGGGTGCAAAACCAATAAACCAGCTGTGAGGTGTTTTGCTTTCTATATGCTGCGCGGTTCCGGTCTTGCCACATACCTGAATTCCGCTTATCTGTGCATTGGTTCCTGTACCCTTGAGCACCACATCCCGCATATATCCCTTTATTGTTTTGGCATAGACTTCGGAGGTCACCTTATTTATAATATAGGGCTTGGCTTCCTTTATTGTATTCCCGTTAAAGCCCACTACCTTATTAACAAGTGTGGGCTTCAACATAACCCCATCATTGGCAATGGCTTGTGCAACCAGCGCCATCTGAACGGGAGTTGCAAGGATTTCTGCCTGACCTATACCGGTCTGCGCCAGATTACCCTTCTCTGAAGCTGGGTATTTTGGAAACCGGCTGTTATCTATAACTATACCCTCAGCGGGGATATTCCGATTGAAGCCGAAGTCCTCGGCTGTATTTAGCAAATCCTTTCCAAGTCTAATTCCGAGATTACCAAAATAGACGTTGCTGGATTTTATCATAGCCTTTTCAAGATCGATGTTTCCCATTACCTTACCTTTGTCATTGCTCAGGGTATAGTCTCCACCCAGAGCCAGCTTACCCTCATCCTTGAATACTTCCTTCTCTATTCCCTCTATATTCTCCAAGGCACTGATTCCTGTTATTACCTTTAATGTAGAACCGGGAGGATAGAGTCCGGAAACCGCTCGGTTCAGAAGTGGTCTGCTTTCATCTGAGTTCAGGCTTTTCCAGTTTTTATCAAGGGTATTGGGGTCATAAGCAGGCTTTGATACCATTGCGAGAATTTCCCCTGTGTCCACCTTTATTACCACCACTGCACCCTTGAAGGAGCCGAGTGCATTATAGGCTGTCTGTTGCAGCTTGTAATCAAGGCTTGTATATACATCATCCCCCTTTTTGTCAACTGTCTTAAAGCCGTTTCCTACCCACGCTAAAAAGGAGGCAGATATATTACTTGAAAGGTTTCTGTCATATAGATTTTCAAGTCCTGATATTCCGTACTGAGGGTCGTAATAACCCAGAACATGAGCCGTCGAAGCTCCTCCCTTATATATTCTGGTGTATTGATTATTCTTGTTTTTCTCACTTACCGAAAGCTCTTTTCCGTTTCTGTCAAATATACTGCCTCTTACTACGTTATTTCTTATATCCCACATTCGTCTATTATCAGGTCTGGTAGAAATATCCGGACCACGAAAAAGCGTGAAATAACACAGATAGCTTATAAGGACAACAAAAACCACCAGGAATATAACCATAACTCTCTTTATATTTATTGTAATATCATTCATCTTCATCACCTTCAGATACCTTTTGGATTATACTCAAGGACAAAAAGCTTATTAGCAGTGAGGTCCCGCCATAACTGACAAAAGGGAGTGTTATTCCAGTCAGGGGTATGAAGCCTGTTACGCCACCTACAATTACCAAGGTTTGTGCTGCTATCATAACACTCAAACCTGATGTAAGCAGCTTTGTAAAGTTATTTTCGGCATGTATCGCACTCCTGATAGAACGGTAAAACAAAAGAAAATGCAGTATTAAAATGGCCAGTCCCATAAGCAGACCCATTTCCTCACATATAACCGAGAAAATAAAATCAGACTCATTGACTGCAACATATCCCGGGTGACCTTTTCCAAGTCCCCTCCCAAATAACCCTCCCATTGCAATTGCATACATGGACTGTACCAACTGGTAGCTTTCATTATATACATAATCCCATGGATGCAGCCAGATTATTATACGTTGCCTGATATGACCGAAAACAGCATAGCTAGCCAATCCTCCGGCACCGAACAGGCCAAGGGAGATCAGTACATATAGGGTTTTTGAAGTCGCCAGATATACCATAGTCACAGACACGGCGAATATTATCAAGGCCGTGCCAAGATCCCGCTGCAGCACCATAAAACCCAACGCCGTTACAATAACCAATCCGGGCTGGATCAACTGTTTTCTTGAAGTTATATTTTGCAGCGCTGTTGACAGATAGAGTATAAGAAATATTTTTCCGAATTCAGAAGGTTGAAAGGAATACCCCGCTATTTTTACCCAATTCCTTGCACCATATATTTCTACACCGATGAAGGTTGCCATTGCCATAAAAATTATGGTTCCGGCTAGGAAAACATATTTGTACTTCGCATATTTTATCAGTCCTTTTTTTAGGAACAAAACTACGCAAAGAAACATTGTAATTCCAATAACAAGCCAAATAAGCTGTTTTACAGCGGTTCCCCTGTTCAGTCTGAACAGCATTATTATACCTATCGAGCAAAGAAGAATAGCGAGAAGAAAGATAAGCCTGTCGCCCATTGGATAATATTTTTTCAATACCCAGGAGGTTACAGCTGTAATAACTATAAATACAGCAAAAAACACACCTGCCATTGGGTCAATGGGCTTCCCAAGTAACGCCAGGTTTAAAAAACCAAAAAATATAAATAAACATATTAATATCTGTAAATCTCTCAGCTGCTTAGTCATTTCATTTGTACCAGAGGTATGCTTACCTCTGTCGGTTCCTTTCACCCTTTATAGTCCACGACGGCAATATTGATATTGTAACCAAGACATTCCCCCCGGATTTAGAAGCTCCCTATATTTCAGTTATTCATCATCAATTACTATAAGTACTGTCTGAGATATACTGATCTCATCTCCCGGCTGGAGGCTCTTCTTATCTACCATTATTCCGTTTATAAAGGTTCCGTTTGTTGAATTCTGATCCTCAAGCATATAACGACCGTCTTCAAAGTATATCCTGGCATGATGACCCGATACTGCTCGTGAGGGTAGCACCATCTGATTGTCCTTGTTTCTGCCTATGGTTATCCTGTTTCCAATAGGTACCACATCGCCCTCAACAAAATTACCTCCGTCACCGGGAAAGGATACCTTCAGCTTCCAGCCAAGATTTTGATTCCCCTTGCCTACTCCCCTTTTTATATCCTTTGACATGATTTTAAGAGCTTGAACTATAATTAAATAAATTATTATAATAAGAATAATTTTAAGAACCACACCAAAGAAGCTCAAGTCCAACAAGTCGAATTCCATAGAAAATCTCCTTAACCCCTGTTTTAACTTATTATATACAAATACTCATTCTTTTACAAATTGTCTGTGCCTAGGCGGGCAGGATAACAGGATGTTAAGCAGCTTTATCCTACAAAATAAAAAAGCACACCATTTTTTTGATGTGCTGAAGTCAACTAACCTTTTATTTAATGTGCAAGGCACACTCTTTGTTTTGTTATACCCAGTTGTACCTATAGTACAATACTCAATTGTACCTTGGGTACAATATATTCAGTTGTACCTTGGTACAATATATTTAGTTGTACCTTGGTACAATATATTCGGTTGTACCTTGGTACAATATATTTAGTTGTACCATGGGTACAACCTTGCTAATATGCCTGCCTTAAATTCATAAAGTAAAATCGTGTGCCTGAAAACTATTATTTTATGTATGAACAGCAATAATCGGTCAGTTCAGTCACAACAAGCTTGAAGCTGGAATTTGCAGCCACTTCAAAGGCTTGTCCTCCCTCAATAGTAATCCATTTTTCCTCACCTGGTAGTAAAACCTCAAGCTTACCTGCCAAAATCTCCATTATTTCCTTATCTGCCGTTCCAAACTCATACTCGCCAGGCATCATTATGCCGAGAGTCTTCTTTTCGCCATTTGGAAAAACTACTGTTCTGCTAGTAACCTTACCTTCGAAATAGACATTTGCCTTCTTAACTATTGTCACATTCTTAAATTCACTCATAATTTATCTCCATTTCCCATAAAAATTCACTTTATCGCTTTATTATAGCAAATCGATATGTGTAGAGCAAGAAAAGGAGAGGCTTACTTCTGTGAATTATTTGCTTGTGAGTATGGAAGGGGACTTATAAATACTAATAATCAGTAAAAGTAAAAGACACGATCAACTGTAGAGTAAATCGTGTCTTTATAGGTTCTTCCATATTTCTATGTCCCCGTTTTAGGAGGAATTTATTTATTAAATGTCGTTTTCCCACTCTGAAGCTACCTCTGGGTATTTAGATATCTTCTCTTTAAAAATGGAGCGTATTTCATAAAGGCGTTTTTCTGAGGTTGCCTCAAAAATAATTACCAATTCCGGAAGATTAGAGGAAGCTCTTACCAGTCCCCAACCACCGTCCAGTGTGAGCCTTGCTCCATTAGTGTCGTTTACCTTATCTCCATACTCCTTCTTAAAGTCCTCAACCAGTTGATCAACAATCTTGTATTTTACCTGGTCATCACAATGTGTTTTTATCTCCGGAGATGTTATATATTGTGGGAATTGCTTTAATATTTCACTCAAGGTATTTTCAGAATGAGACATATACTCTACTAATTTCGCTGCAACAAAAATTGCATCGTCGAAGCCATAATAGTCATCTCCGCCAACAAATATATGTCCGCTTCTTTCACCAGCTAAGTCCGCCTTTTCAAGCTTCATCTTAGCCTTAATGTGAGAGTGTCCTGTTTTCCACATTATGGGCACTCCGCCGTTTTCTTCTATTACTTCGGGTAACGCTTGAGTGCACTTTACATCAAATACTATCTTAGCATTTTTTTTCTTATCTAGAAGCTGCTTGGAAAGTATTAATATAACCTTGTCACTCCAAACATTCTCGCCATTTTCGTCTATTACACCTATTCTGTCACCGTCACCGTCAAATCCAATACCCACATCAGCATTGATATAAGGATGCATTACCATCTCTTTTAACTTTGCACGGGCTTTCAGGTCGGAGGGGTTCGGGAAATAGTGGGGATAACTTGTATCGGGATCACAATTTAATTGGAAAGTAGGGCAGCCTAACTTCTGGAATACCTCATAAGCAAAAAGCCCTGCTCCGCCATTACCGGCATCAATAACTACTCTGGGTGGATTGTTGGGATTCATCTTTATTCTGCTAACAACAGATTCTACGTATGCATCCTTTACACTCAGTCTTTTCCTGCTTCCGTCTTTTCCGCTTATAAACTGTTCATTTATCAGGAGCTCATATAATTCCTTAATTTCCTCAGTACCTAAGGTCATTGAATACCCATGAGCCAGCTTAAAGCCAGACCAACCATCAGGATTATGACTTGCTGTAATCATCATTGCCCCTTCGCATTTGAGATGATATTGTGCAAAATAAACTACCGGGCTCAAGGAAAGACCAATGTCAAAAACTTCAAAACCGCTGTCAACAAAGCTTTCTATGGCTGCTTCAGCAAAGGCAGGTGAGCAGGATCTATTGTCGTAGCCTACTACTACTTTTGAAATGTTTCTTTTAGATAAGAATGCAGCAAAGGCTTTTGTTATTAATGCTACACTTCTCTCATTAAGCTCTTCAGGACTCACTCTTCCTCTAACATCATACTCACGAAACATAGATTTAAATGCTATTGATTCCATAAGATATCCTCCAATAAATAAACTATTTAATAATTACAATATGTGAATTATTTTTTTTTATTAAGCAATAATAAGCCTCAATTTCTTTCTATTAGCATCTTTTTACAGTTTTTATGATATATATTATACCTTCTTCTGTCAATCCCCAAACAACTGTCTGTAATTATTTCCAACCTATTCCTTCCTGCCTTCAATAGGTATTGGATGCTTTGCTCTAACCTCCATGTAGCTTATACATGCATTTTCACAGGAGTACAGCGTAATTAATAGGTTTTTTATAGTTTTTGCCACGTCATCAGGAGTTATTTTCCATCCGATAACGTCGGGATTCCTTTTTGAAAAGCTTGTGTTTACACTACCAACTGCCAGGTATGTAACTAAAATATCCTGCTCGCGATATTCATTGAATAAATACTGTGATAATCCGTGCATAGCAGCTTTAGAGGTGCCATAACCCACAGCCCCGGGAAGGTAATGAAGATGGGAGGTGCTTCCGACATTTATTATAATCCCCTTAGGGTTCAGCTCACTGTTCTTCATACTGCTAATAACATTCTTGCAAAAATAAAAAACACCATCTACGTTGGTTGAAAACATCCTTTTCCAACGGTCCTCATCCAGATCCTCAAATTTATCAAAATAACCCACACCTGCATTATTAATTAATATATCCACCTTACCGAATGTATCTATAACTTTATTTACAAACTTGTTCACTGACTCTGATGAAGATATGTCGCATTCGGATATGAGCAGGTCAATATTGCTAATACCTGCAATTTCATTTTTTAATTCATAAAGCTCCTCAGTATTCCTTGAGCAAACTGCCAGCTTTACGTTGTAATTACATAACTCCAAGC